>NZ_JAXFOB010000013.1:0-40709 GCF_034180565.1 Ezakiella sp.
ATAGCCCTAACCCGTGCTTTTTGATTTGACAAAATCAAAAACACGATGGTAGGACTTATACAAAGACGTCCGACGACATTTCGACGAACAGGAGAAATGAGTCGTTGACGTCGATTGTGCATGCGCCGTTACGTTCTGGGAAGCACACAATGATGTGTAGAATCATATGTCGTAAAAGTTATACGCGAAGATAAAATTTTAAGGTTAGAATAAATTACTGTGAATGAATTATTGTTGGATGTGATTACGTTGTTTGTAGCGTCGGGCTACGTCTCGACGCATGAGATATAGATAAACACACGCGTATAAACAATTTAAAAATAGATTCAAATAAACGCCGTCTGTAACGGCGACCAGTTTTTTTATTCATCAAGCAGAAATTTTTAATTTCGCCCGGAGATGAGATAAAAAGGTGTATCGCCGCCAAGAGGGAGAATGTTGGGAGAAGGTTTTGGGGAGATATTTAATAAACACATCGGTGGTTGTATGTTGTAATAACAACGAAACACAAAAATGGGCGGTGTGTCGTGCTTTCGAATGAATTTCATATAAAAACCCCATGTTGACAAACAAAAAACATGGGCATATAATATGTTTATAAGATATGGACTGTTAGCTCAGTTGGTTAGAGCATTGCATTCACATTGCAGGGGTCACAAGTTCGAGTCCTGTACAGTCCACCAATTTGCGTTCCGGTTGGAGCGCTTTTTTTATGTAAGGCGGAAGAACCGCCTTTTTATTTGCATATTTATTTTATTTCGTTCATTATTTCTATAAGTTTTTTCAAATTGTTTTCCTCATAGGGGCTGTGACCGGCAGCGTCGGTTATATAGAGCTCGACATTTTCAAGTTTTTTTGCGAGGCAATATGCGCCAATCGGGCGACAGTCGATGTCGTATCTTCCGTGCACGATATATGTTTTTATATCTTTTATTTTGTCGGCGTTTTCCAAGATGTAGTTGTCCGTCGGGAAGAAGTTTTTGTTTTTAAAGTAGAAGCATTCGTAAAATGCAAGGCTCATTTTTTGGTCGGTATATTCGTTGTTCATTTCTTCGGGAAGGAGTGTCACAAGTCCGTCTTCCCAATTTGCCCATTTTATTGCGGCGGCTTTCTTTTTTTCTTCGTCGTCGGACATAAATATTTCGTAGTAGGAGTCCACGATTTTATCCCTTTTGTTTTCCGGAAGAAAGTTTTTGTATTCTTCGAAAAGTTCCGGGAAGTAGTAGCTTGCGCCTTCCTCATAGAGCCAATTAACATCTTCCTCTCTCCCCAAAAATATTCCTCTTAAAACCAGATTTTCCACTCTTTCGGGGTGCGCGATTGCATAGAGAAGGGCAAGCGTTGAGCCGTAGCTTCCGCCGAAAACTGTCCATTTTTCTATGCCGAAATGTTCTCTAATTTTTTCCATGTCCTCAACAGTGTGAAACGGGGTGACATTTTTTGTTTCAAGAAACGGTGTAGATTCGCCGGTTCCCGTTTGGTCGAAAAGTATGACGTGGTGATTATCGTTAAAAAATTCGAGCGATTTTTCGCCGACCGATCCTCCCGGCCCGCCGTGCAAAAAAATTACGGGTGCGCCATTTTTGTTTCCGCAATCAAGTATGTTTAGAGTGTGCGTTTCATCAACTTTAAGTTTTATTTTTTCATTAATTCTCATTTCTCCCTCCGTCAACAAAATCTATATTTCTTCTTTTGAGTTCCTTTTGAATCGAGCTTATGACTGCACATTTGTGCTTTGTCCAGTCAGGCACGATGAGATTTTCCCGAACCGGGTCGCCGGTGATTCGGTGGTAAACTATGTCGCGCGGCAAAATTTCCATTCCGTCACAAACAAGATTTACATATTCCTCTTCGGTGAGCACGGGAAACGGTTTTTCGGTGTAAAGTTTTCCGAGTCTCGAGTGTTTGTCGACGTAAAGACTGTGAATTTTCACGCCGAACGGATGAAGCTCTTTTACATATTCAAATGTTTCAAGCATGTCCTCCCTCGTTTCGGTCGGAAGTCCCAAAATCATGTGTACGATGATTTTAAATCCGTCGTCAATCAGCTCGCGCGCTTTTTTGTCAAAGTATTCGTGGCTGTATCCGCGATTTATAAAATCCAAAGTTTTTTCGTGGATGGATTGCATGCCGAGCTCAATCCAAGTTTCCGTTTTTTCGTCATACTCTTTTAGAAGTTCGATTCTTTCAAGGTCCATACAGTCCGCTCTCGTAGCGATGTCGAGTCCCACGATGTCTTTGTCCGAAAGCGCTTCGTCGTAGATTTTTCGAAGCTCGGAAACCGGTTTATATGTGTTTGTGAAGTTTTGAAAATACGCGATGTATTTTTCGACTTTCCACTTTCCGCCGTACATAGTTTTTTGGTGCGCGATTTGCTCAGAAATAGTTTTTGCGCCAATGCAACCTGCAAATTCACCGCTCCCTCTTTCGGAGCAGTAGATGCATCCCAAGTTGCTCAAAGTTCCGTCTCTGTTTGGACATGTAAATCCGCCGTCGAGGCAAACTTTTCCGATTTTAACTCCAAATTTATTTTTTAAATAACTGCTTAGTGAATAATATCTTTCCATATTTAAATTATACTACAAAGTTTTAAATATTCATAATTCGAATAAATTTTTATAAATAGCTGTTATTTTTTAGGAAATGGGGGTATAATATAAATAGTTAGCACTCACCGATAGAGATTGCTAATAATGAAACTCTAATTACTGAAATTAGAGTTTATCTATGATATGGAGGTAGTTATTATGCAAATTAAACCACTTGGTGACAGAATTTTAATTGAAAAGGTTGAAGCTGAAGAAAAGACAGCCGGCGGAATTGTTCTTCCGACAAGTGCACAAGAACAACCGTCAATTGCAAATGTTATTGCAATAAGTGAAGAAATTCAAAACGATGAAAAGAAAAAGGATTTACTTCACGTTGGTGACAAAGTTATATTTAGTAAATTTTCAGGCACTGAAGTAAAAAATGAAGGCAAAATATATTTGATAGTTAAATGGCCTGACATTTTGGCAGTTGTAAAATAAGGGGGAGATAATTATGGCTAAAGATATATTATATGGAAGTGACGCTCGTTCAAAGATGGAAACGGGCATAAACAAGCTTGCCGACACAGTAAAGGTAACGCTTGGACCTAAGGGAAGAAATGTAGTTCTTGAAAGAGCATACGGTTCACCGCTCATTACAAACGACGGTGTTACAATTGCAAGAGAAATCGAACTTGAAGATAAAGCGGAAAATATGGGGGCACAACTTTTAAGAGAAGTTGCAACAAAGACAAATGACGTCGCAGGTGACGGAACGACAACGGCAACTCTTCTTGCACAAGCAATTATAAAGGCGGGCTTAAAGAATTTGGCAGCAGGCTCAAACCCGATGATTCTACAAAAGGGAATCAAAAAAGCTGTCGCTAAAACTATTGAATCGCTAAAGAAACAATCTGTAAAGATTGAATCCAAAGAAAAGATTGCAAATGTTGCAAGCGTTTCAGCCGGCGACGAAGAAATCGGAAAACTCATTTCCGAAGCAATGGAAAAAGTTGGAAACGACGGTGTTATAACTGTTGAAGAATCAAAGAGCATGGGCACAACTCTCGAAGTTGTCGAAGGTATGCAATTTGACAGAGGATATGTTTCAAGTTATATGGTAACCGATACGGAAAAGATGATTGCTGAACTTGACAATCCTTATATTTTAATTACTGACAAGAAAATCACAAATATTCAAGACATTTTGCCGGTTCTTGAACAAATTGTTCAATCGGGAAAAGCTCTTTTAATTATCGCTGAAGACATCGAAGGCGAAGCAATGGCAACACTTGTTGTTAATAAATTAAGAGGAACATTTAACTGTGTTGCTGTTAAAGCTCCGGGCTTTGGCGACAGAAGAAAGGCAATGCTTGAAGATATCGCAATTTTAACAGGCGGTACAGTTGTTTCATCCGACCTAGGATATGAACTCAAAGACACGACTATAGATATGCTCGGAAGTGCACAAAAAGTTAAAGTTGAAAAGGAAAATACTGTGATTGTTAAGGGCGCAGGCGACGATGAAAAGATTAAGGAAAGAGTAAAACAACTTCGCACTCAATACGAAGAAAGTGAGTCCGATTTCGATAGAGAAAAACTTCAAGAAAGACTCGCAAAACTTTCAGGCGGCGTTGCAGTTGTTCAAGTAGGTGCGGCAACAGAAACTGAGCTCAAAGAAAAGAAACTTAGAATCGAAGATGCTCTTAACGCAACACGCGCAGCTGTTGAAGAAGGAATTATCGCAGGCGGCGGAGTTGCTCTTATCGACACAATCGAAGATGTAAAACCGCTTCTCGACGAAACTGAAGGCGACGAAAAGACAGGCGTCATGATTATCTTGAGAGCTCTTGAAGAACCTCTAAGACAAATCGCTGAAAACGCAGGAAAAGAAGGAAGCGTAATTGTTTCAGCAGTGTTTGAAAAAGAAAAGGGCATGGGATATGACGCTCTTCACGATAAATATGTAGACATGATCAAGGAAGGAATTGTAGACCCGACAAAGGTTACAAGAAGCGCACTTCAAAATGCAGCAAGCGTTGCAGCAATGGTTCTTACAACCGAAGCAACAGTGACAGATCTTCCTAAAGATGACGAAATGAATCCGCAAATGGCAGGCGGCGGAATGCCGATGGGCGGAATGATGTAATAAAATAAAATGTGCAGCATACCACGTGCTGCACTTTTTTTATTGCAACAAAAAAACGTGCAGATTTTGCAATTTGCACGTTTATATTACATACTATTTTACGTCTTCCAAAAGGATTTTTTCGAGTTTCAATGGTTCGATATATTCGTCACCTTTGTATGCACGCATGTTTCCGCCTGAAATTTCGTCGATGAGTGCGACTTTGCCGTCGATCATTCCAAATTCGAATTTAATATCGTAAAGTTCGAGACCCTTTTTATCGAGTTCTTCTTTAACAAATTCGCCGATGTGTTTTGCAAGATCAACAAGTTCTTCGTATTCGTCGCCTGTCATAATTCCGAGCATTTCAAGAGCGTCCTTTGTGATTAGAGGATCGTCTCTGTCGTCATCCTTTAGAGTGATTTCAACATATGAAGGAAGCTTCATTCCCGATTCGGCATATTGTCCGTAACGTCTGATGAATGAGCCGACAGCTCTGTATCTTACAATAACTTCAACGCCGTTTCCGAAAACTTTTGCCTTCTTTACAACAGCTTCATTTTTTTCAGTGTCTGCTGAAACGAAGTGTGTGTTTAAGCCCTTTTCGTTAAGTTTTTCATAGAAGAATTTTGTAAGCATGCAAGCTGAGTGTCCTGCGCCTTCCATAGTGAGTCCGACATGATTTTGACCCGGGTCGAAAACTCCGTCCTTTCCGGTTACATCGTCTTTAAACTTGAGTAAAACTTCTTTGTCGTTTAATTCATAAACGTCTTTTGTTTTTCCTTGGTATAATTTTTTCAAAGTAAACCCCCCAATCCACTCATTATTTTATACCTAAGCGGCGCGTGTTGTCAAGTGATTCAAGATATATTTTCGAATATATGTAAAATTTGTGGTATAATTAAATTAAAAAGGAGAGAGAAATGGATATAAAAGAATTGCGCCGCGAGTTTCACAAAATCCCTGAAACAGGCTTTAAAGAATATAAAACTACAAGAAAAATTATTTCTTATTTAAAAAATTTTGAAAACGGAAAACTTATTTTCGGAAAAAGGCTTTACGACAAATCCGAAGTTTCAAGCGATGCGGACATTGACGAGGGTTACACCGGAGCTTTGATAGAGTTCGGACATGCACCGTTTTTTATGTTTCGCTCGGACATCGATGCTCTTCCGGTTTTGGAATCGACGAGTGATGAACACGTTCCGAAAAATTTAGGATTTCGCTCGGAAATCGATGGAAATATGCACGCCTGCGGTCACGACGGACACATTTCAATCGCTTTAAAACTTGCAGAAAAATTCAACGAAGAGCCAAATCTTTATTCGGGAAGGGGCGTAAGAATTTTATTTCAACCTGCGGAAGAGGGAGTGCAAGGTGCTGCGAAAATTCCGGAGTTTGTGACAAAAGACGTTGACAATATGATCGGATACCACATCGGACTCGGCGAGCCGGAAGGGTTTATAGGAGTCGGAAGCACGAATTTTCTAGGAGTCAAAAAACTTCTCGTAAAATTTTTCGGAAAAGCCGCACACGCTGCGAACAATCCGGAAAATGGAATTTCAGCACTCAATATGGCGCTCGCATTTATAAATTTAAATCGTACTTTGATTGAAGATTCAAAGAAAAAGCGCGTGATGAATATCGGGATGATTCACGGAGGAAATGCGCTAAACATCATAATGGATGAAATAACTCTCGGCATCGACCTTCGCGCGATCGACAACGATGTGCTGGACGAAATGTACGAAACGATTTTGAAAACTTCGAGAAATATTTCCGAGGCTGTCGGTGGAAGCTCGACTGTTGAGATTATCGGGGAAGCTAGGGGGTATGTTGAGGAAGACGGAGAACTCACCGAAAAATTGTCGAAAAATTTAAGAGATGCGGGATTTAAAACGACGCTTAATCCGAATTTCGGCGCAAGTGAAGACGTGACGAAATATATTTTGGATGTGAAAGAAAACGGCGGAAATGCAATTCACCTTCTTTTTGGCGCCGACCTTGCGGGGAGTCACCACAGCTCGACATTTGACTTCGACGACGAGAATCTCGAAAAATATTTCAATGCAACACTTTTAACATATGAATCCATGCTCAAAAATTAAGCGGTTATGCCGCTTTTTTTGTGAGATTTTTTTCGACACTTATTTTTCAACTCGAGAGACCTGTGTTTGAAAAAAACACCGTTTTAATATAAAATAGAAGAGGAGGAATTTATATGATTTATGTTATAAACAAGAGCGTTGATCCTTCTTTTAATCACGCGCTTGAAGAATATTTTTTAAAAGATACTCGCGAGTCGGTTTTTATGATTTGGCAAAATGAGCCGACGGTTTTGATCGGGAGAAATCAGAATTTGGAGCTTGAGATAAATACAGATTTTACAAAAGCACATGATATGCACGTTGTTCGAAGGCTTTCGGGCGGCGGCACGGTTTATTGCGATTTGAACAACTGTCAATACACTTTTATCACAAATCGCGACGACAAGGATGAAAATCTTTTCAAAAGTTTTGCGCACCCGGTTGTTTTGGCTCTAAAAAAATTGGGGCTCGATGCGGATTTTACGGGTAGAAATGACATAATGATTGGCGACAAAAAAGTTTCCGGGAATGCTCAGTACCGCTACAAGGACAGAATCATTCACCACGGAACTCTTCTTTTTGATGCGGATATGGAGCTTTTGTCGGGTTCGATGAAGGCGCGCGAAATAAAATTTATAGATAAAAATGTTCATTCGCATCGTGCGCATGTGGGTCTTATAAAAAATTACGTGGACATGGATGTGCATGAATTTATAGATTATATTGCAAAAAATATTGTGGATTATCATAATATTTCTGAAATTCGCGAGCCGTCAAATGATGAGCTCGAGGGTTTGAAGAAGTATTTGTCGGACTTTCTGGATTTTAATAAGACGGGCTACGACAAAGAGCATTCGAGAAAATATATGGCGAAGAAATATCCGTTCGGACTTGTTGAGTACGGGCTCGATGACGAGGACGGAAAGATAAAAAAACTGAAGATTATGGGAGACTTCTTTTTGAATAATGAATTGGAGCCGTTTTTGAGTTCGATTCGGGGTATAGATATAGAGTCGATTGAAGACGAGCTCAAATTTGATATCGGAGATTTTATAATCGGCATGACAAATGACGATTTTATTTCCGATTTGAAGCATTTATATAGAGGAGAATAGTTATGAGTGAGAAAAAAACTAAGCATTTAAAAAAGCCGGAGTGGATTAAGGTCAAACTTCAGGGCAACCAAAATTCCAACACGGTTGAACATACACTTTTAAATTATAATTTGAACACTGTTTGCTCGGAGGCGAATTGTCCGAACAAGATGGAGTGCTACGCTGCGAGAACTGCGACATTTATGATTCTCGGGAAAAATTGTACGAGAAATTGCAGATTTTGCAATGTCACGACAAAAAAGCCGGAGCCGGTGAACAAGTTTGAACCGCAGGAAGTTGCTTTTGCGGTACAGAAACTCGGACTTAAACATGCGGTCGTGACGAGTGTCGACAGAGACGATTTGGAGGATTACGGCGCGGAGCATTTCAAGCGCGTGTGCGAGGAGATAAAAAAAGTAAATCCGGGCACGACAGTCGAGCTTTTGATTCCGGATATGCACGGGGTGCACGAACATTTGGACACTATTTTCAGCGCAAAGCCGGACATCATAAACCACAATGTTGAAGTTGTGCCGGAGTTTTTTGAGGAAATTTGTCCGCAGTCAAATATGGACTGGAGTCTCGAAGTTTTGAGATATGCAAAGGAAAAGGGGTTCATCACGAAATCCGGCATGATGGTCGGATTCGGTGAAACTGAAGAGATGGTTGTAAATCTTATGAAAATGCTTCGAAGCGTGGACTGCGACATGCTCACAATCGGGCAATATCTCCAACCTTCGAGAAAACACGCCGACGTTGTGGAATATGTAACGCCGGAGCAATTTGAAAGATACAAAGAGCTCGGACTTGAACTCGGATTTAAGAGCGTTTCGAGCGGACCTTTTGTTCGAAGCAGCTATCACGCGCAAATGTTGGAAGGATAAAATGAAAAGAGTTAGAATTTTTTTGAATGAATACCCGTCGTCAATCGAAGTTGCAAACGAACTCGAGGAGCGCTTTCGCTCGCTCGGTGTTGAGGCAGAAAAGGTCTATATAAAATCGCTCGACAACAAGGGCGGAGATTTTGACGTAAACATTGTTGTCGGGGGCGACGGTACATTTTTGCAATCGGTGAGACTGAGCGAATTTCATTCGGCGCCGTTTATCGGAATAAACACCGGCGGACTTGGATTTTTCCAGGAAATCGGCGTTGACGAAATTCCGACGCTTGTGCATATGCTGAAAAAAGAAGAATTTATTACCGACGAAATGAAACTCATAAAATCCGTCGCAACCACAAGTGACGGCAGCGAACTCTCGTTTTATGCGATAAATGAAATTCTTATAAAGGGAATAAATTCGAAAGTCATCCACATGGACGTCTATGTCGAAAGAAATTTCCTGCAAAAATTTTCAGGAGACGGCATCATCATCTCGACATCCGTCGGCTCGACCGCGTACAACTTCTCGGTCGGCGGTGCGATTGTGCACCCGAGCATCGAAACAATGCAAATGAGTCCGCTCGCACCGATTTCAAGTGCGGCATATCGTTCGCTTCTAAATCCGATCGTCATGCCGGGAAATTACACCATCGACATCTACCCTGAAACGAAATACGAAAAATCCGTCTTGATTGTCGAAGACGGCGTTGAAAACTTTGTCAGAAACATTCGAAAAATTGAAACCACAATCAGCAACACTTTCGTGAACAGACTGCATTTGGATAAGGATATATACTGGAAGAACCTCAAAGACAAATTCATTTAGTCGAGTTCGATTTGCGGTCTATTTTGCGATAAACGACTGATCTCGTGTTTTAGTCGTTGCGGCATATTTACCAATATGCCTCACTCCTAAAACCCTCAATCTAGCCGTTTCTCATCAAAATATCCTCGCAAATTTGGATGTGAGATATTTGCGGGACTTTTCGCAATAAGGATTTGAGAATGTATTATGTTGCAAACGCAGGACGTAGCGGGACGGCACTGTGTGTCCTCCCGCAAAAAAGTCTCACTCCTAAAATATTTCATCTAAGCGTTTCTCATCGAAAATTCCACGCAAATAACAGTGTGTATAAATTGTATAAAATTACAAACGCCATCCGTAACGGCGACCGGTTTTTCGACGCACGAAATAGAAATCTTTGATTTTGTAATTGAGTGCAGAGAAAAGCGTATCGCCGCTATAATGGAGAATTGTTTGGGGTTTTTTATTTCATCAAAAATCAAACGACAAAACCGGTGCAATGACACCGCTCTTCCTTACGTTGTAACGTATTTCGTCACGCTACGCCGTGCTTGCGAATGAAGACAAGTCAATAATTTAAACTTTTCATTCATTTTTCAAAATATTTTCTCGATTTTTTTATTTTCAAATTATATCATTCGTTATTTTCGTTGTGTGTTGGGTAATAATATTTGTGAAGGGTTAAAAATGTTGTGCGAATAGTTTGCACAGTTTTTAATTTATTTAAGGAGGTATTAATATGGAAGAAAGAAAAGGTGCTATCACATTTATGAAGGATCCGATGACTTTGATCGGACCGGAAGTAAAGGTTGGCGATAAGGCTCAAGATTTTGAAGCAACAAAGAAGGATTTAAGCGATTTTTGTCTATGTGAACTAAAGGGAAAGACTGTTGTTATCAGCGTTGTTCCTTCAATCGATACGCCGGTTTGCGAAGAACAAACCAAGATTTTCAACAAAGAAGCTTCTGATTTGAAGGATGTTGTTATTCTTACAATCAGCTGCGATTTGCCGTTTGCACAAGCAAATTTCTGCGCTGCAAAGGGTATTGACAATTTAATTATGTTGTCAGATTACAAGGCACACGATTTCGGAACGAAGTACGGCTTTTTGATTAAGGAACTCATGCTTCTTGCAAGAGGTGTCGTTATCATCGACAAGGAAGGCGTTGTGAAGTATGTAGAATATGTTCCTGAAGCAACGAATTTGCCTGATTTTGACAAGGCTCTTGAAGCTTTAAAGAGTTTATAGTTTAATAGCCCGCCGTTTTTACGTGCGGGTTTTTCTGTACTTAAGGAGGTTTTTATGGACGGTTTTATTTTTAGAAATCCGGTTAAGATTATTTTCAAGGAAGGCGCAGTCGAACATTTGAAGGAAGAGATTAAACCATACAAACGCATTCTTCTCGTTTACGGCGGCGGCAGTATAAAAAAGACCGGAATTTACGACAAGGTTATGAAGGGGCTCGAAGGAAAGTCTGTAACTGAACTTTCGGGGATTATTCCAAATCCTGAAACAACAAAGGTGTACGAAGGAATCGAGCTCTGTCGAAAAAATGACATAGATTTTATTTTAGCGGTCGGCGGAGGCTCGGTCATCGACTCCGCAAAAGCGATTGCCGCGGGGGCAAAGCTTGACGGCGATTTTTGGGATGAACTTTTTATGAAGAAGAGCGATATTACGGATGCGATTCCGTTGGGCTCTGTGCTTACAATGGTCGGCACGGGCTCCGAAATGAATTCGGGCGGCGTTATTACAAATCCGGATGTAAAGATTAAATGCTCATACGGAAATCCGCTTCTCTATCCGGTGTTCTCACTTCTCGACCCGACTTTCACATACACTGTTCCGAAAGTTCAAATGGTTTCGGGAATTGTCGATATGTTCAGCCACATTATGGAAGTTTATTTCAGTTTGCCGGACGACGACAATATTTCGGACAATTTGAGCGAAAGTTTGATGGCGGCGGTTATACGAAATGCGCGCGTTGCAATTAAAAATCAGGAGAACTACGGCGCAAGAAGCAATTTAATGTGGATTGCAAGCCTTGCAATAAACGGTCTATTGGCGCTCGGCAAGGGCGAAGACTGGCAAAGTCACACGCTTGAGCACACTCTTAGCGCATATTATCACATTCCGCACGGTCTCGGTCTTGCGATTGTGCATCCGCATTATTTGAAATATGTTTACAAGGGCCACGGCGAAAAGTTCAAGAGATTTTTAAAGAGAGTTTTCGATGTCGATGCAAGCGGAATGAATGAAGATGAAGCAGCGGAACTTGCAATCGAAAAGATTCAGGAATTTTTCAAGGAACTCGGCGCTCCGACAAAGCTTCACGAGATGGATATCGATGAGTCGAGACTCGAAGAAATGGCAATGAATACGGACGAGTTCAAGGTCGACTATTCGGATTTGAAGCACGAAGACATTTTAAAGATTTATAAATCTGCTCTTTAGAGGCGCGACATGACGATTATTTCAACTTGGGAGATAAGTTTTCAGGGCGTGAAGATTGCGCGCGACCTTTTGAAAGAGGGAAAGAGTGTTGAAGATGCGATTTGCGGGCTCATAAACGATATCGAGCTCAATCCAGATTTTCACAATGTGGGTTATTCGGGGTGGCCGAATGAAGAGGGCGACGTTGAGCTTGACGCAGCAATTATGGACGGCGATACTTTGAGCTTCGGAGCAGTTGCATCTATGAGAAATATAAAGACGCCGGTTTCCGTTGCGAGACTTCTTGTCGGTAGACCTTATGACAATTTCATTGTGGGCGACGGTGCGCTTCAATTTGCACTTGAAAACGGTTTTAAGAGCGAGGAACTTTTGACTGAACCTGCAAAGGCAAGATGGCTGCAAAAGATTCACGACATGACTGACCTTGACAAGGGACACGACACCGTCGGCTCGGTTATTGCAAGCGGCGGTAGAGTTGTAGCTGCAACTTCGACGTCGGGACTTTTCATGAAGAGAAAAGGAAGAGTCGGCGACTCACCGCTTGTTGGTCCGGGGCTTTATGCAGACAGCGAAATCGGAGGAGCAACTGCGACCGGAGTTGGCGAAGATATTATGAAGGGAACGCTTTCTTTTCAAATTGTGAATCTTATGAAGTCGGGAATGAGTCCGAGCGAAGCCGCGGGAAAGGCAGTTAAAGATTTGCACGAAAATTTCATAAGAAAAAATCAAAAGCCGAGAGATTTTTCCGTAGTTTGCGTGAACAAAGACGGAGAATGGGGCGCCGCTTCAAACAGAGATGAATTTCCATTTGTGGTTTGCACGGGCGATGAAGTCGAATATTATGTTTCGAAAGATTTCGGCAAAGTTTATGAAAAGAGAAAGAATCAATATGACATTTAAAAAGTGGGGAAACCCACTTTTTTTATTTTATTTAAAAAAATTTTTTGAAAAAAATTGATAGAAAAATTTGCGTACATATTTTTGAAAAAAATCGCGTCGACTTATTTCATTTTTTTAATTGTGAGAAACTGCTTTGTCAAAACTAATTGTAGAAAATATTGAAATTAATTTTTGTATCAATTATTTTTATTTGACTTTATAAGAAGTTGCATATTTATTTTCAGAGTTTTAAAAAGTTTGAGAAATATTTACGCAACACTTGTTTATTTAGCGTAACAATAAATTATTTAATATTTTACACAGTTTACACAATTGAGAAAATGGAGATTGAATATTATCAAATCAAATTTGACAAAGAAAATGATATATTATATAATTATCGACGGTAATGAAAATCATTATCAAATTATAAAAAGGAGAAAACTATGAGACAAAGATTATTGAGTTTGTTCACTGCGGGCGCAATGATTTTCAGTTCAATGGTCGGACTGACGACAAATGTTCGTGCAAGTGAAAACGTGGAAACGGTCAACCTCTTTGAGGGCGAGACAGGTGTTGAGACACATGGAAACGGTCTAATGATGATCGACAATGTGTCAGAGAAGTGGAGCGGAAATTCTGCTGATGTAGATGTTCAGCCGGTTAGCTATGCTTTAACCGAAAAGGATTTCGGAGAGAAAACAGTTTATATTGTGGAGCTCAGCTCTGAGGAGATGAGAGGTGCAGTTAAGGAAGCGCTTTTAAAGCTACCGCAAACGGAAATTAAGTACGAGTATAATATTTTGTTTAATGGGCTTGCTGTTGAGACCGGAGATGGATTTTTGGACTATATTCTTCACATTGATGGAGTAAAAAGTGTTGAAAGAGCCGAAAAAGTTATTCCACTCATGGAAAATGCAAGAGAACTTACTCATGTAAATGAAGCAAGTGACTATTTAAAAGAAATCGGTGCGGATGAAAATTCAATCGGTAGAGCATTCGACGGAAGAGGAATGCTTATTGCAAATATCGACAGCGGAATGGATGCAAGACACAAGGATATGCGTCTTGATCCGGAAGCTGAAAAAGTTGCAAAGATAAAACAACCGACCGAGTTCGGTATGTCGATGAAGATTCCGCACGGATTCAATTATATGGACGGCGGCAAGAATACTGTCGACAATTATCCGGACGGCAGTTTTTATCATGATCCGCACGGAATGCACATTGGTGGAATTTTGGCTGCAAATGCTACAGAAGATGATTTGAAAAATCACAGAGGCATAAGAGGTATTGCACCTAATGCACAAGTGTTGTCCTACAAGATTTACACATACACAAGCGACGCTTTTGCAGGAGATGAAACGATGTTTCATGCATTTGAAGACTGTATCAAACATGATGTTGACGTTATTTCTATCAGCTCAGGTTTCCATGGAACCGGTTTAAAGGGCGAGAAGTATTGGGGCGCAATCAGAACTCTTCGCGAAAAAGGAATTCCGGTTTGTGTTGCAACAGGCAACTATGCGACTGCTTCATCGGACTCTTCATGGGACAGATATGCAAACAACGCTCTTAACATGACCGATACAGGCAATGTTACAAGAACGGCTGCACATGAAGACGCTATTGCAGTAGGCTCTGCAAGAAATACAAAAATTAGATTTAATGCTGTTAAGATTGGCGACGAGGAGTTTAAGTACTCACAAATAGGGGCATTCTTTGATAAGAATAAATTTAAAGCCGGCGATTACAGTTTTGTTTATCTTGGAAAATGTCAAGACGAAGACATACTTGGTAAAGACTTAGAGGGCAAAATTGTAGTTATGGATAGAATCTTCTCTACAGACATGAAGTATGCATTTAAGAAGGTTCGTGATAAAGGTGCGCTTGGCGTTATAGTCGTAAACACAGTTTCATACTACAACAGAGACGACTGGGAAGCAATTCCGGCTATGGGCTATGAAGAAGATGAAAAGACTAAGGTACAAGTATTTTCTATTTCAGGAGAAGACGGGGTTAAGCTTTGGTCGATGATTAAATCATACGACGGGGATACAGATTATAAGTCTGACAGAGAATATCGTGTTGATATGAACAAGTACAATAAATTAAAGCCGACTGTAGGACAAGAAAATAAACTTTTACTTGACTTCAATGTAGACGATATAATTCTTGATGAAAAAAGAAGCGTCCCGGCAGGTTCAACAAGCTGGGGACCGAGAAACGACCTTCTCTTGAAACCTGACGTTTCAGCTCCTGGTAAAAATATTTATTCAACGCTGAATGTCGTAGGAAATGATCCGACGAAGGATTCGAGATACGGATATATGAGCGGAACATCGATGGCAACACCGGTTGTTTCGGCTTCGACGGTTCTTATAAGACCGAGACTTAAAGAGCTTGTGGAAACAAAAGTATTAAAAGATATGGGCATAGACTTGGTCTCACTTACTAAGATTATGCTACAAAACACAGCATCGCCGATGCTTGATGAAACGACAGAAAACGACGGAAAATATTTATTTGCCTCCCCGAGACAACAAGGCGCAGGACTTATAAACATTTTAAAAGCATCAAAGAATAACGTTGTGGTTTCATCAAAAGCTTTGGGAAGCGATGGACAAACGAACAGCTACGGTTCTGTAAGCTTGAGAGAAATTAAAACTGGAGAAAAGACATTTACTATTACATTGTCAAACACATCTGACAAAGATATTAAATTTACTGTAAGTGCGTCACCTGTAACAACAGACGGCAATATGCCGAAACTTAAACTCGATGAATTAAACAGCACCGAAGATAAGGGTAAGACAGTTGCAGAAATTCACCCGGAAATTGTTAACGGAGCAGAGATAAAGTTTGATACTGAAGAAATTACAGTTCCTGCAAACTCAAACTTCAATTTGTCCGCAACAATGAAGACGGGAGATGCACACAATAAATTCGTCGAAAGCTTTATTAAATTTGAATCGAAAGATGAAGAAGCAAATCCTAGCCTAAGCATGCCGGTTATGGGCTTTGCAGGCGATTGGAACAACGAACCGATTATAGATAAGTGGGCATGGGAAGAAGGCTCGAAGTCGGCTGAAGTTGTCGGATATGATGAGAATGGAAAACCGAAAAGACCTGGAACATTGAACTCAGGTGTAGGTGGAGATCACGACATAGATGACTTCCACCCGGCAGGAGTGATACAAAACACTAAAGATGGAAATCCGAAACTAAAACAAGATCCGGAACTATTTAGTTTGAACAATAATATAAGCTTGAATAATTCCGTAAGTAGAAGTGATGTAGTAAAAGATTTTGAAGCAATTCCTAATGTTACGCCGAGCCCACTTATTTTGAGATCTGCAAGCAATGCAAAAATCTCAATTGTTGATGCAACGAAGACTAGAGATCTTAAAGTCATGAACGTTTCTCAATTTGTGCGCGGCATACTAAATTCTAAAAGAAATACAGCATCCGGACTTAAGCCAAGTAGATTGAAGATATTGGGCGATCTAAAGTGGGACGGTAGGATATATAATCCTCACCATGTAGAAAAGAAAGAATTTGGCGGAAAAGAATATGAAGAGATAATTGGCGGTGAATATCCACTTGCAGAAGGTCAATATTATTACGAGTTTATGTATAGACTTACACCTGACTACCCATGGCAAAAGTCATATATACCTGTTAAGATTGACAACACTAAACCAACGATAGAGTCAGTCGACGTTACAGATCCTAATAAGATTAAGATTGTAGCTAAGGACACTTATCACAAGCAAAAAGAAGAATTTAAAGACAGAACTTTCTACCTTACAGACCAAGTCGAAATGCCGGAAAAGTTTAAAGAAGTTGAAAGAAAAGTTTGGTTTGTTGGTGCAAACCTTGACAAAGACTATGATGATACTAAGAAATTAACTGTTTATAAAGAAGATGACGGTAGCTATGTGATAGAAAATATTTCCAAAGATTTGATAGGAAGTAAAGTAACTATAGCAGCTCTTGATGGAGCAAGTAACGTTTCTGATGAATATGTTTTAAAATTTGCTGAACCTCAAGATGGAAAAGTTGAAGTTAAGCTATTTAGAATTGAAAGAAAAATGGTCGGCTTTAATGAAGAAAAGGAAGAAATTCTTATAACTGAAGTGGAAATTGATGAATCAAAATTTGGCAAAAAAGAAGAGTCAGTGCCGTCTGAAGATAATAAAGATGACGATGATGAAACTCCACAAATTGCACCTGACTTTGAAATATACAAAGGCAGCACATATAGAGAACTTGAAGCAAAAGATTTAAGAAGAGATCTAGTGAACCCGCTTTTAAAAGAAGGAGAAAATCCATTTACACACGAAAAAATCACAGAAGAAATTTATGCTGTTTATGACGAAAACGGGCAACCGACTCAATATGAAAACGGAGAGCCACTGCAGTATCACGACGAGACTTTAGAGGAACTTAAAAACAGTGGATACATCGGTATGATGACACCTAATGAAGACGGCGGCTTCAACATTCGCGGAAAGATTTTAAATGCTAATAAGAAGACTAGAGTATACTTTGCGTCAAAAGGAATGAAGAAGCTTTTTAGAACAGCTAAAGTTCAAACTTTAAACTATAATGATAAAGACAAAACACTTGAATTTGACTTCTATGCTAATGTAAACGACGATAGCGACTCCACAAAAGATTACAATGATGAAGTTTATATAACCGCAAGCAATGGTTCTAAGGAGAAAACAATTAAGATTAGAATGCCGAAGAGAGAGGTTAAGAAGGAGAAAGGCACGGCTCCGGTTATACCTGGCTTAAATCCTATAGAAGACTCAGCAACCGGTGAATTCAATCAAAAAGTAAGAGTAGTAGAAGATAATGAAAAGAAAAGATATTTTGTAAAAACATCATTTAAAATAGCAGATGGATATACAATAAAGCTTGTGTGCTACAACCCTGGTAAGAATGGCCTCGAAGCTATTGAAGAAGCAAAATATTATTCAAGCGATATGTCGGATAAATACATCGATATAGAAATACTTCCGGGATTCAATATGCTTAGGATGGAAGTGTTTAAGGCTGACAAACAAAATGAAGTAAATGAAAATAATATTTATGAATCAAAAGGTTTCTGTTTATACTATGATGATGACGGTCCGGAACTTGATATGAATACTGCAAGCTTCAATCCTGACAAAAATGGAACTTTATATATAAAGAAGAGTCCGCTTGTTGTTGAAGGCGTTGTAGGCGACAAGGGCGGATTCAACTGGCATATGAGAATTAACGAAAGCATGGTTGATGAGTATCTTATTTATGGAGATTTAACAAGTGACAACCACAGACCGTTCAGAGTTGAAATCCCGTGCAAGGACAAAGATGTTATGGACTGGAATGTAAAGGATTATGCGGGAAATTCACCGGATAATTTCATGGCACAACATATAATAAGAATCGATAACAAAAAGCCTGAAATTAAAATTGAGCCTGAAGTTCAAGGTGACTACACTATAGAGACAGTGGATTCAATGCTAGGAATAAGCATTACAGATAAGGTCGACAACGGCGACAAAGGAAGCATAATGCTTAAAGAAGTTTTTGTAAACGGCGAAGCATATGATGCAAACAAAAAGCTTGAGGATTACACTTCAAACGACGGCAAGTACACTATATATGTTCGTGCAGTTGACTATGCGTATAATGCGAGCGTAAAGACTTATATTTATGATCCGAATGCAGCTGTGGACAAAATTGAAGAAGTAGCAAATGAAGAAGTTACTGTTACAGTTGATAGAGATAACGGCTACAAGGCAGAAGAGTTTATTGTTAATAAAGGTGAAGACTTCGCATTACCTGAAGTAGACTTTGAAATTCCTGAAGGAAAAGTTTTTGCAGGATGGGATATTGATGGCAAGGTTAGAAATGCAGGAGAAACTATATTTGTTGACAAAGATACAACTGTTCGTGCAATATACAAAAATAAAGAGGAAAAGGTTTATGTAAATATTCACTTTGAAAGAAACGGCGGACGTGGTAGCATGGAAGATATTAAAGCTGAAGTCGGAGCTACAGTTAAACTTCCGCTAAACGGATTTGATTCACCGAGCGATAAATCTTTTGACTGTTGGATGGTTAAGGGAGAAAAGAAAAATCCGGGAGATGCGATTGTTGTTGACGGAGATTTGACGGTTACGGCGATTTGGAAAGTTGAAATGAGAAAACCGGATAAAAAACCGGATGTTCCGTTCGTCCCGCACACTCCGGAAGAAGGACATGATTATTTCAAACCGCACAGAAGAATAAATAACAAAAAAGATGTAACTAAGGAAAAGAAAAATGAAAAGAAAACAGAAACTGCTGTAGTTAAAGACGAAGGCAAAAAAACAACCGCAGATGTGAACACGGACTACAATTCACATTGGGCAAAAAATGCTATCGTCGAATGTTTCGCAAAAGGTATCTTTAATGACTTTGCAAACAAGACTGTGTTTATGCCGGAAAAACCGACAACAAGAGCGGAATTTGTGACTGCACTTGGAAGGCTTATGAATATAAATCCTGCGGAGTTTAACAAAAACATATTTGAAGATGTCGACAGTAATGAATTCTATGCACCGTTTATTAATTGGGCGGCATCTAAGAAGATTGTTTTAGGTGTTGATGCAAAGCATTTTGAACCGAATAAGACTCTTACACGTGAACAGATGGCTACGATTATCGTAAGACTATTTAGAACTTACGGCTATAATTTCGAGACAAATCTTATGAAGCCTATTTATAAAGATGATAAAGAAATTTCAGATTGGGCAAAAGAAGAAGTTTATGAACTTACAAATATCGGAATTGTTCAAGGAAATGCCGATTCAACTTTTAACCCTAAAGGATATTTAAAACGAGGAGAGCTTGCAGAGCTTGTTTTAAAACTTACAAAAAAACTTGAGAAATAGTTTTCCCCCTTGCGGGGGGTACATAGATTGGTTGTCTTTGTGATTGACACAAGGTGCGCCATGTGATATAATTATTATAATCTTTTCGAAAGGAATGCGAATGTTATGAAATTCACACCGAATGAAATTATGGAAAAATTGCTTCATGTGCTTGAGTATGTGATTTGTGTGATTATTTTGATTGCAGTTGTCGCAGGTCTTCCCGATTTATTCAGATATATTTGGGATTTTGCGAAAAATCCGTCTTCAATCATAAGCTACAGAGCGTTTTCGGATTTTCTTAAGCATGCGCTGATGTTGGTTGTTGGAATCGAGCTTATTTATATGATTATAAGCCACCAAAACGAAAACATTTTGACGCTTGTTTTATTTGTTATTGCAAGAAAGATGCTCGTTTATGCCGAAGGCATGCTCGACATTTTGATTGGAACTGTAAGTATTGTTTTGATTTTCATAACGCTCAAGTTCATCGTCATGAAAGAGTATTCGATAAAGAAGTTTGACGGAACTTTTTCGGCGAGCGTTTCTTTGAAGGATTTGAAAAATGAACACAATATAGTCATCGATGCTTCGGAAAACACGCTTGGAGGTCTTGTTGCAAGACTTGCCGGTGAGGCGGGAAAGAAGCCGAACGAAGGTGACATTTATTCGTATGGAGGTTATGATTTTTCAATTAAGAAGATGACCGACGGTGTCATTGATCGTATTTTAATTACAAAGAAATAGCTTCGGCATTTCGATTTGCACTTGTAGCTCAGTTGGATAGAGCAACGCCCTCCTAAGGCGGAGGCCGGAGGTTCGACTCCTCTCAGGTGCGCCAAAATTCGGGAAGGGGTAAAACCTTTCCTTATTTTATTTGTATGTGTAGCTCAATGGATAGAGCGTTCCCCTCCGGAGGGAAAGGCTGGGGGTTCGATTCCTCTCACATACGCCATTTGCATATTTATAGATTTTAATATATAATTATAGTAGAACAGGTGATGCCTGAGACTCGATTAAAAGTGTTTTAAAAAGGGAGGATACCTTTGAACGATTTAGTTTATGTAGTTGACGATGAAAAAACGATTACGGATATAGTAAAATTTAATCTCGTGCAGGAAGGATTTGAGGTAAAGACTTTTCCGGACGGAAAGGAAGCGCTTGAAGCGGTTTATGAAAAGCCGTGCGACCTTATGCTTCTTGACGTTATGATGCCGGGCATCGGTGGTTTTGAAGTGCTTAAAACTTTGAGAAAGACTTACACTTTCCCGATTCTTATGCTCACAGCAAAGGAAGAGGAAGTGGACAAGGTTTTGGGTCTCGAACTTGGCGCGGACGATTATATCGTTAAGCCTTATTCGATGAGAGAATTAATAGCGCGTGTCAAGGCAAATCTTAGACGTGTGCAAACGCCGAACACTGCAGGGGATCTCACAAAATTTGGGGACCTCGTTATCGATTCGGGAAAATATGAAGCACAGATTGACGGAGAAAGTGTGAATTTGACGACGAGAGAGTTCGAGCTTTTGAAGTTTTTGTCGGACAGCCAAGGACAAGTTTTTACGCGTGAACAACTTCTTCAAGAAGTTTGGGGTTATGAGTATTTCGGCGATATCAGAACTGTCGACGTTACTATTAGACGTTTGCGTGAAAAGATTGAAAAACCGGGCGAAGATCCGAGATATATTATTACCAAGAGGGGAATTGGTTATTACTTTGGAGGATAGAGATGCGTTCAATTAAGTGGAGATTTGTTTTAATTTATTTTCTACTTGTGCTTGCAGTTCTCCTCATCGTTTCGACTTCCATCATCGGAAGGCTCGATTCGACGCTTACAAACGACAGAATTATGAGCGTGAAAAATCAAATAAATTCGCTCCTATCAAGCTCGAGTTATTTCTCGGGTGAGCTTTTAGATGAAAATATCAGAGGTATAAAGGCGTCTTTGAATGAAAGGCGATTTTCAGATACCGATGATATTTTTGTGCTTTCAAGCGAAGATTTTGAAACTATTATTGCGTCAAAAACTGCTGATTTATCGACATATGATGGTCAATATGCTTATAATATCGAGGAGTTAAATGTAGCTTTAATAAAAGAGGGTTACGCCGGAATTGAAAAGAGCATTATTTTGGAGAATTACGAAACCGGCACTCGTTCTGCACATTTGGTTGTGCCGATAACGGGCGTGGACAACAAGGTTAAGGGGCTTTGTTATGCGATTATAAATCTCGACGTCGTGACGACGACTCTTCAAAGTGCGAAGAGAATCATTTTCGACTCGGGGCTTATTGCGCTTTTAATAACAATTATTCTCAGCTATTTCATCGCTTCGGGCATCACGGGACCGATAAGACAGGTCACCGACGTTTCGAAGAAGATGAGTGAAGGGGACTTCAACCAACGAGTTGAGGTCAAGAGCGACGACGAAATCGGACAACTTTCAAGTATGTTCAACCAGATGGCGGTCGAGCTCAAAAACAATATTCAAAGAACCGAGCTTGAGCGTGCAAAGCTGAACACGATCTTTAACCAAATGCTCGAAGGCGTAGTTGCGGTCGACAAGTTCGGAAATATTATTCATATAAATGAAAAGGGACGCGACCTTTTCGGAGTAAACGGAGATATGCCGCTTTCGGAAATCAAGCTCCCTCTAAAGACGCTCGGGCTAAATTCGGTCAATTTCCAAAATCCGTTCACTCTTGCGGGCGAATCCGATTTTGTTTTAAATGATAAAAACTACAGGATTCTCTATGCGCCGTTTGAGGACAAGGACTTGAACGTTGGCGGAGTTATTGCGGTTTATCAGGATATGACGAAGGAAAGAAAGCTCGAGGACATGAGGCGTGAATTCGTTGCAAACGTCAGCCACGAGCTCAAAACGCCGATCACATCGATAAAGAGTTATGCGGAAACGCTTATGAAATATCCGGTCGACGACGAGACGGCAAAGAATTTTTTGACCGTCATCGACAACGAGTCGGACAGAATGGCGCACATCGTTCGCGACCTTTTGATTCTTACAACGCTCGACTACAAGACCGAAGAGAAAAGGCTTTCGCCGGTTTCAATAAATGAGCTTTCGCACTCGGCGGTTGAGAGAATGAGGCTGATGGCGAAAGAAAAGAATATGTCGATTTATGAGCATTATGAGGACTCGCTCTCCGTGCTTGCGGACGAGGAGGATTTGCTTCAAGTGATTATAAATCTTATTTCGAATGCCGTTAAATACACTCCGGATGGCGGAGTGATTAATGTTTCGACGTCGACTGACGGGCGCTACAACTATGTGAGCGTTTCTGACAACGGTGTCGGCATAAAGCCTGAAGACCAAAAGAGAATTTTCGACAGATTCTATCGTGTGGAAAAGAGTCGCTCGAGGGCGCTTGGCGGTACGGGTCTTGGGCTCGCAATCGCGAAGGAAATGGTAAACAGTATGAACGGCGACATCAAAGTCGAAAGTGACGGCAGAAACGGCTCGACGTTCACACTGAAGTTCAAGGCGGTGGAAGACAATGGAGAGGCTTAAAAGCATTGTACTCGGCGTGCTTGTTTTGTTGTCAATCTTTCTTTCGTATGAGCTTCTTTTCAAAGACCAAGTCAAGGAAAATGAAGCAATAAAAATTGACGACAAAAATGTCATAAGTTACAAGCGGTTTTACAGCACAAATCCGAACAAAGAGCTCTTGGATGAGATTCCGTCGGACGAATTGTCAAATTTTGTCGCACGCGTAATTTCAAATTCAAAGAGCTTTCGAAACGAGGGGGCAGATGTTTTTGATTTTAAAAAGCTCGGAGAGTCAAAAGATAATACGCCGCTTTCGCACCGCGGATATCTTGCGATTTCGGGTTTTGAAATTCCGGTAAAACTTTTGAATCTTTCGGCGGACTCCCGAATCGGAGATGTGCCGTTTGAATCTTTTGATAAATTTTTTATAGACAACAGTGAAAAAAGACTCTATATTAACACGAATATCGGTGTGAAGTCGGCTGAATTTGACGACGAATTTCACACGACGGAGTTTAAAAACGCAGTTCTTTTCGACGAGTTTTTCGTTCCCGAATCCACAAAAGGCGTGAACGCTTTTTCGGTTGTGCAAAATCCGATTTCGTCTTTCAGCAAAAAGGACAGACAAAGTTTTGCGGAAAAATTTTTGGGCACAAAAAATATATATGAGATTAACGAAAGATATTCATATATCTACTCGAGCGAAACTGCAAGCATCGAGATTAAGAAAAACGGAGACATCGTTTATCTTAGAAGCCCCGGACCGGAGAAGATGAACTCGAATCTCTTCGATTCACTCGTCGCATTCAAAAACTTTATAAAGACTTCGCTTCTTTCGTTTTCGGATTACCGAATTCTTTCTCTCGAAAATATTGAAAACAACGGCTTTAAAATTGTTTTTTGCCAAGGAAAACTGCCGCATTATTTAAAAGACGGCGAGTTTTATGAGGCGGAAATAAAGAATAATCGTATAACCTATTTCAAATACAATTCAGTCACGGTGAAAGCGTATATGGAAGTTTCGAGAAAGCCAGAAATAGGTACGTATAAAGCTGCATTTTTAAAGGATGAGGATGCATTTTTTATGTACAACGGACAAAACACCGGCAATATAAATGTTGTGGAGTTGAGGTGATCTTATGGACTGGAAAAAAGCTAAAACTCTGATGATCTATGTATTTATATTTATCAATGTGTTTCTCGTGTCGCTTCTTTACATCAGAAACAAGGACAGGGTCGACAATTTTGACATCGTGCCGATTTTGGAAAACCACGACATAAAACTCGAAGCAAAGATTCCGCAAAGCGTCACAAAGGACGTTTTGGAGCTCAACTACAAAGTGTTTACGGACGATGAAATTATGGCCAAATTTTTCGACAGTCCGGTTGTGAAGTCGACTCCGGAATCTTCAACATTTAAAGAAGGCGACAAATCGCTCATTCTTTTAAACAACAAACAGATTATTTATACCGATGCGCCCGAAGCGTCGGAGACAAAAATTGAAACGGGTGAAGATGCGGCGAAGTATGCTCAGGAATTTTTAAGAGAGCGTGACCTCGATTTCAATCTTCATGTGCAAAAATTTACGGAGAGCGCCAACAACAACTTTACAGTTGAGTTTGAAGAGGTCGAGCCGAACAGCGGATATTTTTTGGAAGATGCTTTTGCAATTGTTTATTTGAATGAAAACGGTGTGACGGGACTTAAATATCAGGCGTTTTCGGGAATAAATAAACTTGACGGAAAGGTTTCGATAAGGGACCCGAAGAGAAAACTTTTGAAGATTATAAAGGAACCGATTGCAAAAGGGCGCAGGATTGTTGACGTTTCGGTCAACTACTACTTCAACCCTTCGAATCTTCCGAGCGTTGAAAATATAGACAAAATTACAAGCGGCATTGCAAATCTCGCTCTTCGAGTGACTCTTGACAACGGCGCGATAATACAGATAGACTAGGTGATTTATTTGAAGTTTTTTTCACTTCAAAGCGGTTCAAATGGAAATTCGCATTTGATACAATCGAATAACACGAGCATTCTTATAGATTCGGGGCTCTCCGGAGTGAGAACAAAAAATATTCTTGCCGAGGCGGGCTTTTCGATTGAGGATGTTTCGGGCGTTCTTATAACGCACGAGCACGACGACCACGTGAGCGGTGCGGGGATTCTTTCGAGAAAGTTCAAAACGCCCGTTTATATAAATCCGGCAACTTTTAAAATGGCTACTTTAAAGATGAAGCGAATCGACGAATTGCTTCTCCACTTTATAGATGGCCCTTTTTGCATTGGGGACATTGAAGTGACGCCGTTTCGCACATATCACGATGCAATCGACCCTTTGGGATATTTAATTGAGTGCGAGGGGAAGAAGATTTCCGTGATAACGGACACGGGCTTTATAAGCGACGAGGTTATGGCGCTTACAAAAAATTCGGATTTTATTTATGTCGAGGCAAATTTCGACCCGATTATGCTGAAAAACGGTCCGTACACTCCGGCTCTTCAGGAAAGAGTGCGAGGAGATTTTGGACATCTCTCGAATTTTGAATGTGCGGAGTATCTTATAAATGCGATCGGAGAAAGGACACAAGCCGTTATGATTGGGCACATCTCGCTTTTTAACAACGACGAAGTGCTTGCGAAACTTACGGTTGAAAACGCGATTGCAGAGGCGGGACTCGACGTTCCGGTTTTTGTTTCGTCGCGATTTAGACCGAGTGTGGTGATAGAAATATGATAAAAATTATTGAAACGGGAAAAATTCCAAAAGAATATCAGACTTTGATTGACGACTTTATAAAAAAGACGGGACCGTATGAGAAAGTACAAATCGTGAGTTTAAAAGAAATAAAACTCAAAAAAGACGAGTCGAATTTGAGCGAGAAACTACGAGATGAAACACAAAAAGCGATTGAAGCTGCGAGCGGAAGGATTATTTTTTTGGATGCGAACGGAAAAAATCCCGATTCCGAAGAATTTAAAAATGAAATATTAAAATCGAAAAATATTGGAGAAACAATATCATTTGTGATTGGCGGCAGCTACGGTTTTGACCACGATATGATAAAATCATATGAAAAGATAAGTTTTGGAAGGATGACACTCCTTCATCATATGACGACGCTCATTTTGACGGAGGCGATTTATCGCTCGTTCAAGATGGCGCAAAACAGCAATTATAATAAATAATCGGGGGTTTTTATGGGAAAGGTATATATAACCGGACACAAAGTGCCGGACACGGATACAATTTGCTCCGCAATTTCATATGCGGAGTTTTTGAATAAGTCGGGGAGAGCCGAGGCGGAACCGATAAGACTCGGGGAAATAAACAATGAGACGAAGTTTGTTTTGGAGCATTTTAATGTCAAGGCGCCGAGACTGAAGACGTCGATGCAACTGAAAGTGCACGATTTGGAGCTCGACGAACCGACAATAATTTACAGCGACACGCCGGTAAAAAGGGCGATTGAACTTTTACAGGAGAAAAAAACACTTCTTCTTTCAATCACGGATGAATACCACAAGCTCCTCGGAGTTTTGAGTCTCTCCGACGTGACGAAGTCGTATATGAATGTTTGGGACGATATGATTCTTCATCGCTCGAACACTCCGTTAAACAACATCGTCGACGTTTTGAGTGCGAAAGTTTTAAATGAAGCGAAGCGCGACCTCACGGGAAAGATGGTTGTTTATGCGATGGAGCCGGACGAACTCGGGGACAGAATTAAAAAAGGCGACGTCGTGATTGTGGGCGACAGAGACAATGCGCAAATCGATGCAATCAAAAGGGATGTAAGCCTTATTATCGTTTCGGGCGGCTACAAAATGAAGGACGAAATTTTGGAGCTTGCGCGCGAAAAAAATATAAGCGTGCTTTCGACGGAGCTGAACAGTTTTATGGCAGCACGCCTTCTTCCGCTTTCGATTCCTGCGGAATTTGTCATGACAAGTGGCGAGCTTAACGCAGTTCATATAAACGACACGGTCGACGAAGTGAAAGAAAAACTTGCTAAGACGAGATTCCGCTCATATCCGGTTTTGGATGACGAGGGGAAAATTGTCGGAAATCTTTCGAGATATCATTTGATTACAGGAAAACCGAAAAAACTTATTTTGGTAGACCACAACGAAAAAGCGCAGTCGGTCGACAATATCGACGAAGCGGAAATAATTGAAATCATCGACCACCACAGAATCGAGCCGGTTTCGACAAATGCGCCGGTGTTTTTTAGAAATGAACCGGTGGGCTCGACCGCGACGATTATAAGTAAAATGTTTTTCGAAGAGGGCATAAGACCGACAAAGGAAATTGCAGGGCTTCTTTCGTCCGCAATAATTTCGGACACGCTTTATTTCAGAAGTCCGACAACGACCGACGACGACAGAAGAATGCTTGAAAGAATGGCGGTTTACGCCGAAATCGAACCTGAAGAATACGCAAATGAAATGTTTAAGGCGGGCACTTCGGTCAAGGGAAAATCCATTTCGGAGCTTTTAAATATGGACGTGAAAGAATTTACAATCATCGACGAAAGCGTTCGCATTGCTCAAATTTTTACACTTGACAAAGAAAGCGTCTTGGAGCTGAAATCCGAAATATTGACGGAGATGAAAAAAATCAGAGAAGCGAAGGGCAATGACACATTTGTATTTGTCGTGACGGATATTTTTGCGGAAAGCTCAATTGTGTTTGTTTGCGGGGAATACGGAGTCGAAATTGCGGGAGAATTTGGAGAAAAAATCGAGGACAGCGAATTTTTTGCACCGGGACTTTTGAGTAGAAAGAAACAAATGGTTCCGAAAGTCACGGATGCAATAAAAAAAGCGAAGGAAAATTAAAATGAATCTTATTTTGGGAGCGATTGCGGGAGACATTGCGGGAGAACCGTACGAGTTTGGAAACAACAGAAATCCAGAAGCACCGCTTTTTACTCCGCAATCAACTTTTACGGACGACACAATTTTAACGGTTGCGGTTATGAAAATCTGCTTGTCGAACGACTTCTCAACTGAAAATATCACGGACACGATGGCGGACTTTGCAAGGCGATACCCTTCGAGCTACGGTGCGAGATTTGGGAAGTGGATTCTCGATAAAACTCCATACGGCTCGCTTGGAAACGGTGCGGCGATGAGAATTTCGCCGGTCTATTATCTTAAAAAAACTCTCGCCGAAAAAATCGAAATCGCAGAGAGAATCACAAATGTGAGCCACAACCACGAAGAGAGCATAAAATGGGTGACGGCACTTGTGCGCCTTGCGGAGCATTTGAAAGCGGACAAAGATTTTGACATTTCGGGATTTATGAAAAATGAATACGGAATAAATCTTACAAATGTGAAATATTTGAGAGAGAATTATGAATATTCCGAAAAAATTCAAAACACCGTTCCCGAAAGCATTGCAATCTTAAATGACTCGAAAAACTTTTCGGAAGTTTTGAAAAACTCGATTTCAATCGGAGGCGACGCGGACACCATTGCAGCAATTGCGGGCGGAGTTGCGGAAATCATTTATCCGATTGACATTGAGACAAAAGAGAAAGTGTTTCGAAAATTGCCCGACGAGTTTAAGAAAATTGTAAGAGAATTTTCCGAAGAGTTCGCAACAATGAGTTTATAGAGCGAAATATAATTGATAAATTTAACGAAATATGTTAATATTTAGATAGAATATAAGGAGGAGCGATATGTTTTTTTATCAACAACTTGAAAATGATTTGTACAGAATTGGAGTGAACGACAGACGCACGGCGAGATTTGAAAATATGTTCCCGATGCCGGACGGAGTAAGCTACAATTCATATCTCATAAAGGATGAAAAGAAAGTTCTTTTTGATACTGTTGACGCATCTTTTATTAATGATTTTTATTCAAATTTAAACCATGCGCTTGGCGAAGACAAGCTCGACTATCTTGTAATCACTCACATGGAGCCGGACCACAGCTCAGCAATAAATATGGTTTTAAAGGATCACCCGGATTGCAAACTTGTGGGAAATAAAAAAACTTTCCAATTTATGGAGCAATTCTTCGGCGATAAATTTACCGACAGATATTTGGAAGTTAAAAACGGAGAAACGCTTGAAATCGGAAAGAGAACACTCGAATTTGTGTTTGCACCGATGGTTCACTGGCCGGAAGTAATGTTTGTTTTGTCGAGCGAAGGAGAACTCTTCAGCGCCGACACTTTCGGAACATTCGGAGCAATTGAAGGACACTACTCAAGCGACTTGATTGACATGGACAGAGCTTTTATTGACGAAGCCAGAAGATATTACATCAACATCGTTGGAAAACAAGGTCGCTCAGTTTCGGCAGTTTTAAAGAAACTCGAAGGCAAAGAAGTCAAAATGATTTTACCTTTGCACGGACCGATTCACAGACAAAAAGAAAAAATCGAATACTTTATCGATAAATATAAAACTTGGGCGGGATTTGAAAGTGAAGAAGACGGTGTCTTGATTGCCTACTCTTCGATGTATGGAAACACAGAAGAAGCAGCGGACATGCTCGCATATGAACTTTCGGAAAACGGCGTGAAAAACATTCACATCTACGACGTTTCCGAATACGATTACAGCTACATCATCTCCGATGCACACAAATTCTCAAACTTCGTATACACCGCAATCAACTACAACACCGACCTCTACCCGAGAATGGATGCATTCTTGAGAGAACTCGTCGGCACCGGCTTCCAAAATAGAAAAGTCTCAGTCATCACAAACATGAGCTGGGGCGGAAGAGCCGAAAAAATTGCCGAAGAAATTTTGGCAAATGCAAAACTTGAAAAAATCGGCGAAACAATCTCTCTAAAATCTTCACTCGATGAAGAAAAAGTGGGAGAGATTAAGGAATTGGCAAAAGCTATTGCAGAATCAATGAAATAAGATGTATAAAAAGAAAGGCTATGACGCCTTTCTTTTTATTTGCGGGCCTTTTCGCGATAAACACTTGATTCAATATTTTAGTCGCTGCGACGTACTTGCCAGTACGCCTCACTCCTAAAATATTTCATCTAAGCGTTTCTCATCGAAAATTCCTCGCAAATAACGGCGAAGATTAATTGTAGAAAATTGCAAACGCCGTCCGTAACGATGGCACTTTGTGTCCCGCTGCCAATAGGGAGAATTGTTGACAAAGAGCCTTTTATTCATTAGAATGTCCCTTTATTTCCGTGCCCGGATTTAATGGGGCATTATATTTTTTGTTACATATTTTATTGTTAGCAAGATAAAGCAAGTGGGTATAAATTAGAAGGAGGGATATTATGGAAAATAGATTTTTTATTATGGCCATCGCTTTTCTTTCGATTTTTATTATCGGATGCAAAAAAGATGAGCCGCCAAAAACGCCGGTCACGCTTATCGACGGAGAAGAAAACAAGGAAGCGTACAATGAATTTTTGAAAGTGAATCTTGCGACGATTCTAAATGATGAAAACGCTTTGGAAAACAATTTTGTTTATTCGCCGTTTTCGTACAGAAGGGCGCTTGAAAGTTTGGCTCTTGTGACGGATGATTTTAACGACAGTCCTTATTTCGGAGCGAAGCTTTTAAAGGATGTCGACGGAAATAATTTCAAGTCGAAGACGGAAGTGATTTTGAACAAAGATATGTTCAATATTAAAAACAAGGCTGACGAGTTTGTATTAAAAGATTTTCCGGGCGGCGCAGAGGACGAGTCGAAAAAGGTTCAAAAGGATGTTTTGGGAGAGGTTATTCTGAAACCTTCATACAAACCTGAGAATGCACTCGTGGTTTTAAATGCGACGGCGTTTGAAGGAAAGTGGGCGGAGGCTTTCGAAAAAAATCGAACCTACAAGGACAATTTCACGACGATTTCGGGAGATGTTGTCGAAAAGGATTTTATGCAAGGAAATATCGACAATGTAGTTTTCCAAAATGAGCTTGTAGACATCGGTAGAAAAAGTATGGAAACGCCGGGGGACTATGCATATTTTTTGGATGTGAAAAATCCGACATCGGAAAATATTTTGGAGGTTGCAAGAGAGCTTCCGGGATATATTGAGTCTATGGAAAATCTTTCGACAAGTTTAGGAGTGAGCGAAAGAGGAACTGTATTTCTCGCTGTGCCGAAGTGCGACATCAAAACGAATGTAGATATTTTGGAGCTTGAGAAAAAGGGCGAGAACAAAGAACTTTTCGAGAAAGTAATTGACACTAATGACAATCTCGAGAGATTAAATGATGACCCGATTTTTATTTCGGGCATAAAACAGGCTGCGTCTTTTAAGATGGACGAGAACAAAATCGTGGCGAAAGCGGCGACGGAAATTACTATGGAGACCATGATGGCTCCGGCGGACGAACCGTTTGAAATAATCCTAGACAGTCCGCATTTTATAGTCACGACAACAAACGGCGTGATTACATTTGTTGCGATTGTTGTGAAGTAGATTTTTAAAAAAATTGCACGTATATCACGTGCAATTTTTTTATATTTTTGGAAAGGAAATTTTAATTTTATCTTAATCTTTTTCTATTGACAAAGTCTTCTTAAGTATATATAATATTTATTGAGAATCAAGGGGCGAACCCCTTGACTTTTTGGTGTTTATTATTGTATAATAAACTATATCTCAGATTTATAAAAGCTTGGGAGGTGAAGCGAATGAGAGATAGTATCACCTTAGAATGCACTGAGTGCAAACAAAGAAATTATGTGACAGACAAGAACAAGAAAAACACTACTGACAGAGTCGAACTCAAGAAGTATTGCAAGTTCTGTAAAAAGCACACAGTACACAAGGAAACAAAATAGGAAAGGAAGAGAGCATGGCTACAGAAACAAAAGTTGAGAAAAAGGGCAAATTGGCAACTTACATCAACGGCGTTAAAGTTGAAAGTAAGAAAGTTGTTTGGCCTTCATTCAAAACGGTAACGAACTATACCGCAGTGGTTATCGCAGTTAGTATCCTTATCAGTCTCATTATTTACGGACTCGATTTAGGTATTGGTTATCTTTATTCACTAATTTTAAAGTAAAATGACCGACGACAGAAAAAAAGATGCCAAGTGGTATGTGGTTCACACATACAGCGGCCACGAAAACAAAGTCAAAGCAACCTTGGAAAAGATGGTTGAAAACAGGGGACATATTGACGATATTTATGATATTGTTGTGCCAATGGAAAACTACTACGACAAGGACAATCCGGGAAAAGTTAAACAAAGAAAGAGTTATCCGGGTTATGTTCTTATAAATATGGTGGTTGATGACGATTCATGGTATTTGGTCAGAAACACGAGAGGGGTTACAGGTTTTGTAGGTCCCGGAGGAAAGCCGGTCGCACTGACGGACAGAGAACTCAAAGGGCTCGGAATGGTTGACCAAATTGAAAAGAAGCCGGTTGATGTCAAAGCAGGAGATAGAGTTTTGATTATGAGCGGCGCTATGCGTGATCAAGTGGCAACAGTCCAATCTGTTGATGAAAAGACTAGAAGATTAACTGTATTTGTTGAAATGTTCGGAAGACAAACAGTCACCGAACTCGATTTCGATCAAATAGAAAAGATTTAATTTAATGAAGAGGTGGAAGAAGCGCTCCCTTCGTACCACGATATATTTAAGGAGGAAATTATGGCAAAAAAAGTTCAAGCAATTGTAAAGTTGCAAATCCCTGCAGGAAAGGCTACTCCTGCACCACCGGTCGGTACCGCTCTCGGACCTCACGGTGTTAATATTGTTCAATTTACAAAAGAATTTAACGCTAAAACAGCTGATAAGGCAGGACTTATTATTCCGGTTGTTTTAACGGTATATCAAGACAGGTCTTTTACCTTTATTACAAAGACTCCGCCGGCTGCTGTTTTAATTAAAAAAGCATTAAAACTTGATTCAGCATCAGGAGAACCAAACAAGAAAAAAGTTGGTAAGTTAACTAAGGCTCAATTAAAAGAAATAGCAGAAACAAAGATGCCGGACTTAAATGCAGCAGACATCGAAGCTGCAATGAGACTCGTTGCAGGTACTGCTAGAAGCATGGGCGTAGAAGTAGAAAAGTAAGTGGGAGAATTTTTCGTATAACCACAAGGAGGTAAATATGGCTAGAAGAGGCAAAAAATACCGTGAATCGGTAAAAACTTATGATAGACAAGAGCTGTTCGATATGGAACCGGCTATAGATAAATGTTTGGAACTTGCAAAGGCAAATTTCGACGAAACAATCGAACTCCACGTAAGACTTGGAGTTGACTCAAGACACGCAGACCAACAAGTCCGTGGTGCAATTGTATTGCCGTACGGAACAGGTAAAGAAGTAAGAGTGCTTGTAATTGCAAAGGGCGACAAAGAAAAAGAAGCTCGTGAAGCAGGCGCAGATTTCGTCGGTGCTGAAGATATGATCGAAAAGATTCAAAAAGATAACTGGTTTGAATTCGATACACTTATTGCAACACCGGACATGATGGGTCTTGTCGGTCGTCTCGGTAAGGTTTTGGGCCCTAAGGGACTCATGCCGAACCCTAAGAGCGGAACAGTTACAATGGAAGTTGAAAAAGCTGTTAAAGAAATTAAAGCTGGTAAAGTTGAATACAGACTTGACAAAGCAAATATCATTCACACAGTGATTGGAAAGAAGAGCTTCGGCAATGAAAAATTGGCTGAAAACATGCAAGCTCTCATGAGCGCAATTGTTAAAGCTAAACCGGCTGCAGCAAAGGGTAAATATTTAAGAAATGTTACTCTTACATCAACAATGGGTCCTGGAATCAAATTGAATCCGGCAAAATTTGGTGAATAGATTTTAAAGGGTTTTGGGAATTTTTCCCGAGACCCTATTTTTTTAAGGAGTTTATATGAATTGCAATATATGTCCGAAAAAATGTAATGTTGACAGAAAGACGACTCTCGGCTTTTGCAGAGCTCCGTATGATTATGCAGTGTCAAAGGCGATGCTTCACATGTGGGAAGAGCCGGCGATTTCCGGAGAAAATGGCTCGGGAACCATATTTTTTGCAGGCTGCAATATGAAATGCGTTTTTTGTCAAAACTTTGAAATCAGTCAGCTGCGTGAAAAAAACTACATAACGATGGACGATGAAAAACTCTCCGACGTGATGGTTTCGCTTATGGAAAAAAATGCGAATAATATAAATCTCGTGAGTCCGATGCACTATGCCGACCGACTTCCGCTCGCGATAAAGCTTGCAAAAGAAAAGGGGCTCGACATTCCGGTCGTTTACAACACAAATTCGTATGAACTCGTGGAAACGCTTTCGATGCTTGATGGATTTGTCGACATTTATCTTGCGGATTTTAAATATGTGAGCGCCGAGCTTTCAAAAAAATATTCCGGAACGAAAGATTATTTCGAATATGCGGACAAGGCGGTCCGGGAAATGTTTAGGCAAGTCGGCGAGACGGTTTATGATGAGAACGGGCTCATAAAAAAAGGTGTCATTGTAAGGATTCTTCTTTTGCCGGGGCATGTTCTCGACGCAAAGGCTGTTTTTAAAAAGCTTTTTAATGAATACGGAAACAAAATCGCATACAGCCTTATGAATCAGTATTGTCCGCTTTTCGGCGCAAAGAATTTTCCGGAGATAAATCGAGACGTGACCGCAAAAGAGTACAATCGCTTCGTAAACTATGCGCTCGAGATGGGCTTTACAAACGGATTTATTCAAGGCGAGAAAATGCGTGAAAACGGAACGAAAAGCATTTACACTCCGGATTTTGACTTGGGCGGACTTGACACCGGAAAATAATTTAAGTATAATAGAGACAGTTTAATAGGGAATGAAGTTTCCCGTTAATTGCAACTGCTGATGACTTCTACAAATTTTTGTAGGGGGAGTCGGCTTTTTTTATGGAGGCATTATGTTATTAAGTTTATCGATTATCTTTATTTTTGGAATTATCATGAGCTATCTGTGCGGAAAAGTGAAACTTCCGGCGCTCTTCGGAATGATTCTTTTGGGAATTTTAATTGGACCGAGCGTTTTAAATTTGCTAGATGAAAAAACACTTTTGATTTCAGGGGAGCTTCGAAAAATCGCACTCATAATAATACTCACTCGTGCAGGACTCGGGCTCAATCTCGAAGATTTAAAGAGAGCGGGACTAAGCGCAGTTTTACTCTGTTTCGTGCCGGCGGTTTTTGAAGTGATAGGAATTGTTTTGATTGCGCCGAGAATTTTTCCGATTACAACAAAGGAAGCATTTTTGATTGGAAGCGTTCTTGCGGCTGTATCACCGGCGGTCGTTGTGCCGAAGATGATCGAGCTTATGGACAAAGGCTATGGCACCGACAAATCGATTCCACAAATGATACTTGCAGCGTCGAGCGTCGACGACGTGTTTGTAATTGTAATGTTTTCGGTTGCACTCTCGATTGAAAAGGGCGGCGCCGTGAACTATATATCATTTTTAAACATACCGCTATCGATTGCGTTCGGAATAATTCTCGGAATTCTTGCGGGATTTATATACACGCTCATATTTAAAAAAGCAAAGACCAATATGGTCATAAAACTGTTGGTGCTCATGAGCTTGTCTTTTTTGATGGTGACTTTGGAAGACGCGAAACTCCTTCCGATTTCGGGACTCATTGCGGTCATGGTGAGCGGAATGACCGTCGGATATTTTGAGCCGACTCTCGCCGAAAAACTCTCGGAAAAATACTCGGGGCTTTGGATCGCCGCACAAATCTTGCTTTTTGTTTTGGTCGGTTCCATCATCGACATAAAATATGCGACGAGCTACGGCGCGCTGACTCTTCTTGTAGTTTTGGGCGGACTTCTATTTAGAGCGGTCGGGGTCTACGTCTCAACATTAAAAAGCGAACTCGACAGAAAAGAAAAACTTTTCACGGCGATTGCTTATATGCCGAAAGCGACAGTACAAGCGGCAATCGGCGGCATCCCTCTTCAAGCGGGGCTTGAGTGCGGAAACCTTGTTCTCACAACTGCGGTCATTGCAATACTTTTTACCGCACCTGTCGGAGCATTTTTGATTGACATGACACATAAAAAGCTTCTTTCAAAAAGTAAGTAATAAGCGGATTTATGGGTATAAGTATGAATAGCAGATTTATATTTTAAAGGCGGGAGTTTTAGTTGGATATTAAAATTGAAAAACTTAAACAACAAATGAATGAAGAAGTGAGAGAGTTGTATTTTGACACGGAGGACAATTTTTTTGAGAAACACTTTAAATTTATCACGAATAAATTTAAAAATGCAAAAGAAAAGGCACTCGAAGAAGTTCTCGACGAATCATTCATATCCGGGGACGACTCATATGAAGAAAACCTTTTGAAAACAATTGGAAATCTGAGTGTGAGACTCGAATTTAAATACAGATTTATAAGAGTGGGCTCGGTCGTGGGACCGATGATGAGAATGCTCCTTCCGATACTTCTCTCGTTCGGCGCACTTCTTCTTACGATAAATTCAATCGAAGATATTAACATTAAATACCTCTTCGGAATTTCTCTTCCTACATTTATTACCTACTGCGCAACAATCATCGTGCTTGGAATTGCGGTCGGAGTTTTTTATACAAAACTGAGGAACAAAAGAAAATTTGCGATATATATTAGGGAGCGTCTTAAATACGAAATAATGAAAATTGGTAATTTGGAGTAGAGAAAGTTTTATTTGCACGCTTGCAGTCGACGTCTGCGACTTATTTCTCCTATTCGTCGAAATATCGCCGGACTTCTTTGCGGAAGACCTACCATCGTGTTTTTGATTTTGTCAAATCAAAAAGCACGGGTTAGGTCTATCATATTGCGACGCATGAGATATAGATGAACACACGGGTTTAAACTATTTGAAAATATATTTAAATAAACGCCGTAGAAAGGAATTATCGTTGTTCCCTACGTCACAACGTACGCCGTCACGCTACGGATGCGCTTGCGAACGAATACAATTTAATGAATTTATCTGTGTGGGAAATGTTTACTTATGGCGCTTGATCCACAAACATCCGTTTTACGGGTGTTTTTTATTTGCTTACAAAAACCGAACCATATTAAAAAAATATTTATTTTAAAAATCATAAAAAAATTTTACTTTGGATTTTTCTAAACTAATTTTATTTGTGTTTTTCACGGAGAGATTTTATTTTTTATCACAAAGAATATCGTGGTAAATTGACAAAACGTTTTATTAAGTTACAAAAAGTTAAAGAAAAATATGACACAAATCACACAACATTAGAAAAAAACCGATTATTTAAATATTTTCTATTAAAAAACCCTATTTGTATATAATTATAATTATATACGAAAATAATTAAAAATTATATGAAAAAGACTTGACATTTATGAAGAAAAATACTAGAATAGGAACAGTGGTATAAATTTTTAGAGTGTATCACTATATCAAATTAAGGGGCAAGGTGGCATTGCCCCTAAAAATCTATAAGGAGGATTTATGAAAAACAGAAAATTACTTGCAGCATTTATAGTATTTTTCATGACAGTTGCATTGTTTGTACCGGCAGTTGCTGAAGCATACGGTTACAGAACAACTTATGCACCGCGTCTTGGCGAAGCAAGACAAAATGAAGAATTTATAAGATGGCAAAATCAACAAAACTATGGCAATTATGGCGTAGCAAGCGCCGATGGAGACGACTATGAAGGACTTGTTCCGGAACCTGCAAAGATTTATTTCGGCAGACCGCGTGCACAAAGATTTGAAAGATTGGGTTTCCCTGCAACTTACGATTTAAGAGATTATAATAAAGTAAGTGAAATCAGAGACCAAGGTCCTAACGGTTCATGTTGGACTTTCGCATGCTACAGTTCTCTCGAAAGTACTTTAAGACCGGGTGAAATTTATGATTTCTCAGAAGCAAATATGAGAAATACTCACGGTTTCGACTGGGGTCCGGAAAAAGGCGGAAATAGATTTATCTCGACAGCATATTTAGCACGTTGGAGCGGTCCGATTTTGGAAGAAGACGATCCGTATGATCCTTACAAATTCTACTCACCAAAAGGTCTTGAAAGAGTAAAGGATATTAAAGAAGTTATGTACCTTCCTGATATGGATGTTGATTTTGACGGCGGAATGAATGCTATTAAAGATGCAATTATGAATTATGGCGCTGTTCAAACAGCAATGTATGCTTCAGACAGATATTTAAATCAAGCTGAATGGGCACACTATTGTCCGAAAAGAGTAAACGGTAACCACGCAGTTGCTATTATCGGTTGGGACGACAATTATCCGAAGGAAAACTTCCTACAAACTCCACCGAAAGACGGTGCATGGCTCATCAGAAACAGCTGGGGCAAAGGCATGGGAATCGACGGATATTACTGGGCATCATATTACGACACAGTAATCGGAACAAATAATGCTGTTTACTTTGCAAAAGATAAGGGCGAAAGCGATTATGTTTATCAATATGACCCATATGGAATGACAAGAACTGTCGGTTACAATGGACAAGGATACGGTGCAAACGTTTTCGGACCTGTTAAGGAAAAACAATATGTAAACGGTGCAGGATTCTATGTACCTTCTGCAAATACAGATTACAAAGTTTATGTTGTTAAGGATTACAAGGGACTCGATTCACTTAAAAACGACAAAGTTGAAGTTGCATCGGGAACTGTTGAATATCCTGGATACACAACTGTAACTTTCGACAAACAACCGGTCGAAAAGGACAGCAAGTTCGCAGTTGTTGTTTATTACACAACACTTGAAACTTATTATCCTATTCCTATCGAAGCAAGAGAAAGAAAATATGCTTCAAGAGTAAATGCATATCCTGGACAAAGTTTCACAAGTTCAGACGGAGAATCATGGAGAGACCTTACTGTTTACAATAGCAGCGCAAATGTATGTATCAAAGGATTCACAACACTTGACGGAGAAGGTACACCTGATCCGAAGCCGGACGATCCGAAACCGGAAGTAAAGAAAGTAACAGGAATTGAACTCAGCGAACACAAGGCCGAACTCAAAAAATGGAACAGATTAAACTTAAAATACACCATCACTCCGGAAGATGCAGACAACAAAGAAGTTGTTTGGACATCGAGTGATTCAAGTGTTGCAAGAGTTGACAACTACGGCTCAGTTCTCGCACTTAAAGACGGCGTTGCAACAATTACAGTTACAACAAAAGACGGCGGATTCACAGACACATGTGAAGTTAAGGTCGGAAACGGCGGAGTTCCTGAAACTGTTAAGGTCACATATCTTGACATTACAAACGGCTCAATCTTTACAGAACAAGGTGAAACTGTTCAACTTAATGTAACTTTAAAACCGGACAACGCAACAAATAAAACAGTCACATACTCAACAACAAATGCAAATGTAGCAACAGTTGACGCAAACGGACTCGTTAAAGCAGTCGGTCAAGGAAGCGCATATATCTATGCAAAATCCGCTGACGGACCATATGATTCGGTTTATGTAAACGTAAAGAAAGCTACTACTCCGGAACCACCGAAGGATGTTAAGGTAACAAGCGTTTCAGTTGACAGAAGATATTTGACACTTGAAGAAGGCGCAAACTACGCTTTGACAGCAACAGTTTCACCGGCTAACGCTACAAATAAAACAGTTAACTTCTCATCTTCAAACGAAAGTGTTGCAACAGTTGACGCAAATGGAAATATCACAGCTGTTAAAGCAGGTTCTGCATATATCTATGCAAAATCAGTTGACGGACCATATGCTTCAACATATGTTACTGTAAAACAAAAATCAACACCGAAGCCACCGGCTGAAGTTAAAGTAACAAATATTACTCTCGATACAAGATATCTAAGATTAAATGCAGGCGAAACACGTGAACTCGGATTCACAGTTTACCCATACAACGCAACTGACAAAACATTAACATGGACATCTTCAAACGAAGACGTTGCAACAGTTGAAAACGGAGTAATCACTGCAATCGGCAGAGGTTCTGCATATATTACAGCAACAAGCACAAACGGCGTTCAAACAACATGCTATGTTGACGTTTACGGAGATGCAAAACCTGTAAAAGTCACAGGACTTTATTTCGCAGACAGACAATTAAGCTTGAATGTCGGTGAAACAAAAGCTGCAGCAGTTCTTTTCACACCGAACAACGCAACAGATAAAACCGTAACATACTCATCACTTAACAACTCAATTGCGACAGTTGATGCAAACGGCAATATCAAAGCGGTAAGACCGGGAAGCGTATACATCTATGCAAGAAGCGTAGACGGACCATATGCTTATTTACAAGTAACTGTAAGAGGCTCATACAACTACTGGTACTACAGATATTAATCTTAAAAGAACACTCGAAAGTGTACTGCCCCCTTAAATCCGGACACGGAAATAAGGGGGCATTTTAATGAATAAAATAACATATGAAGAAAAATTAAAAATAATTAAAGAAAACGAAGATGGCTATGGAAAAGACTATCTTTCCAAAAAATATAATAT
>NZ_JAXFOB010000028.1:0-75155 GCF_034180565.1 Ezakiella sp.
AGTGCTATTAGAGAATATATTGACTGGTATAATAACAAGAGAATAAAGACAAAATTACACGGCCTGTCACCTGTTGAGTACAGGTTACAAGCCGTGTAGTAAACGCGGTTATTTTGTCCGGGTTTGTGGGTGCATGTCATTATACCGATTCTTTCATAATCAACGTAATTTGCGTGGAATTTTCGATGAGAAACGCTTAGATGAAATATTTTAGGAGTGAGGCGTACTGGCAAGTACGTCGCAGCGACGAAAACACGAGATCAATCGTTTATCGCGAAAAGATAGCCCTAACCCGTGCTTTTTGATTTGAAAAATCAAAAACACGATGGTAGGTCTTCCGCAAAGACGTACGACGACATTTCGACGAATAGGAGAAATGAGTCGCAGACTTCAACTTTGCATGTGACGCTACTTTCTTAGAAACACACAGAGCGAAAATATATTTATAAATCATATGGGTTTTTTCGGGAGATATTTTATAGAAACAACGTTGTTGGTAGTAATACATATTTCACATACACAAAAATGGGCGGGAGGACATCCTTGTTCCTTACGTCACAACGTATGCCATCCCGCTACGGCGCGATTGCGACATCATACATTTTATAAACAAAAAAAGAACCGGCAGTTGCCGATTCTTATATAAAACAATGTGATTTGCGAGCATATTTTGATGAGAAACGGTTAGATAGAGTGTTTTTGGAGTGAGGCGTACTGGCAAGTACGTCGCAGCGACGAAAACACGAGATCAACCGTTTATCGCAAAATAGACCGCAAATATATTAAAGTTCTTTTCCGTCATATAGATGACATGCCACAAAATGTTCAGGTTTAACTTCGCGAAGTCGCGGGGTTTCCTTTCTACAGATGTCCATGCATTTCGGACAACGGCCTGCAAATTTACATCCCGGCGGAACGTTGATCGGAGACGGAACTTCGCCTTCGATTTTAATTCTTTTATTTTGTCTACCAACGTGTGGGTCCGGAACAGGAATTGCAGAGATCAGAGCTTGTGTGTATGGGTGCAAGCTGTCTTCGTAGATCATGTCAGCTTGAGCAAGCTCTGCAACGCTTCCAAGGTACATAACAGCGATTCTGTCACTGATGTGTTTTACCATTGAGAGGTCGTGGGATATGAACATGTATGTTAGTCCCATTTCATTTTGCAGTTTGTTCAAGAGGTTTACGATTTGAGCTTGAATTGATACGTCAAGAGCTGAAATCGGTTCGTCGCACACGATAAATTCAGGTTCAACTGCGAGGCATCTTGCGATACCTACACGTTGTCTTTGTCCCCCTGAGAGTTCGTGTGGGAAACGAGCGCCATGTTCTTTGTTAAGTCCGACGATGTTTAAAAGTCTGTCAATTTTATTTTGTCTTTCTTCGTCAGTCATTTTGAAGTGGACATCCATTCCTTCCGCAATGATGCTTCCGATAGTCATTCTCGGGTCAAGCGATGCGTAAGGGTCTTGGAATATATATTGAGCTTTCTTTTTAAAGTCAAATCTTTCTTTTTTGTCCATCGAGTGAATGTCTTTGCCTTCATAAAGAACTTGTCCTTTTGTAGCGTCGTACATTCCGAGAACTGTTCTTCCGCAAGTTGTTTTTCCGCATCCCGATTCTCCAACTACTCCGAAGGTTTCTCCTTTGTAGATGTTGAATGTGACGTCATCAACTGCTTTAAGAACCAGATTTCTTCCAACATTAAAGTGTTTACTCAAATCTTTTACTTCTATTAATACGTTTTTCTTATCCATTAATAGCCACCTTCTCTCATATCTTGCCAATCTATGTCTCCGGCATATTCGTGTTCAAGCCAGCACCATGAGCGGTGTGTTTCCGAGTGGTGTGTGCATTCCGGTGCAATTTTTTTGCAAATTTCCATAGCGCGTGAACATCTCGGTGCAAACGGACAGCCGTGAAGCGGAAGAAGTAGATCCGGAGGTGTTCCTCCAAGAGCTCTAAGGTCTTCGCTCTTTTGGTGAACTTTCGGTACCGAGTTTAGAAGAGCCCAAGTGTACGGGTGACGAGATTCATAGAATATTTCGTCTGTCGTTCCTTCTTCAATAATGCTTCCCGCATACATTACTTGGATTCTGTCTGCAAAGTTTGCAACAACTCCCAAGTCGTGTGTAACAAGTATAACAGCTGTGTGCATTTGTTCCTTGAGGTCTTTAATAAGGTCAAGAATTTGCGCTTGAATTGTTACGTCAAGAGCGGTTGTCGGTTCGTCTGCGATAAGAAGTTCAGGTGAGCATGAGAGGGCCATAGCAATCATAACTCTTTGTCTCATTCCGCCTGAGAGTTCATGCGGATAGCTTTTTAGACGTTTTTCAGGTTCAGGAATTTGAACCATGTCGAGGAGCCTTACCGCTTCTTTCTTTGCGTCAGCTTTTGAAAGATTTCTGTGAATTTTTAAGGCTTCTGTAATTTGAAAGCCGATTGTTAAAACAGGGTTCAAACTTGTCATCGGGTCTTGGAATATCATTGCGATTTCTCCGCCGCGAAGTTGTGTAAGTCTTTTTCCCTTCATATCCATGACGTTTTCACCGTCATACATTATTTTACTGTCTTTTTTTATTTCCGATGAATCCTTTGGAAGTATTCTCATAAGAGCTTTTGCAGTAACGGATTTACCGCATCCGGATTCACCTACAAATGCCAATGTTTCCCCTTTGTTTAAGTGAAAGTTAAGTCCTCTGACAGCTTTTACTTCACCCGCGTAAGTATGAAACGAAACGCTGAGATTTTGAACATCGAGCAAAAGTTTTGAATCATTATTCTTTGTTTTATTCTCCATATTTCTCTCTACTTTCTTAACTTCGGATCAAGTGCGTCGCGAAGACCGTCACCCAATAGTGTAAATGATAACATTGTTAGAGCAATCATAAGTGTAGGGAAGAACAATTGATATGGGTAGAACATCATTTGTGTTTGTGCTTCAGAAGCCATAATCCCCCATGATACATCAGGCGGTTGAAGTCCGATACCCATGTATGAAAGGAATGCTTCGGAGAAGATGAATCCCGGAATATCAAATGTAAGTCCAACGATAACGATTGCAAGTACGTTTGGAATTATATGTCTTATAATAACTTTCCATGTAGGAACGCCGAGTGTTCTTGCAGCAAGTACGTATTCTTCGTTCTTTACGGAAAGTACTTGACCACGAACCATTCGGCTTGTTCCGGTCCAGCTTGTAAGTGAGAGCGCAAGAAGTATTGAGCCCAGGTTTGTTTTGTTGAGCCACAAGCAGACGAGGATAACGATGAGAAGATATGGTAAACATGATATAATTTCAACGATTCTCATCATGATGTTATCAACTTTTCCGCCTACAAGTCCTGCGATTGAACCGTATGCAACACCGACAATCATTGCGATGAATGCACAGACAAGACCGATTACAATAGAAACTCTACCCCCGACCCAAACACGTGTAAATATGTCACGTCCCGCGGTGTCGGTTCCGAACCAATATGTTCCGTTCGGTGAGATGTTAAGTGCTTGTGCATTTTGTTCTTTAAATGAAAAATTATTAAAATATGGACCTGCAATAACCATAAATATCAAAAGGACTATTATACCTATTGACATCATTGCAGCCTTGTTCATTTTGAGTCTGCGCCAAACGTCTTCCCAGAATGTGATAATAGGTCTAGCGATCTTTTCAGCTTCTACATCGTCTTTCGGGATTCTTTTAAACATTTCAGGCGTAATATTAAGATTTGTATCTTTTATTTCTTTTTCCATATGATCCTCCTATTCCGCCAACTTGATTCTCGGATCAAGGAATCCATATACTATGTCAACGATAAGTTGTGATAAAACAAATAAAAATCCGAATAAAACTGTGGTTGAAATGATGAATGGGTAGTCTCTGCTTCCGATGGAGCTTACTAAGAATTGACCCAATCCCGGTATATTAAATATTTTTTCAATAATAAATGAGCCGGCAAAAACCCCTGTGATTTGAGGTCCCAAAATTGTAACAGCCGGAATCATAGCATTTTTTAAGATGTGCTTGAAAAGGATTCCCATTTCTGTAACGCCTTTAGCACGTGCCGTTAATACATAATCCGAGTTAATAACTTCGAGTACTGATGAACGCATATATCTTGCGTATGTTGCAATTGTACCGAAGGATAACGCAATAATCGGCATAACAAAACTCTTCCAGTTTCCTTTTCTATATGTTATCGGGAACCATTTGAGTTTTGCTCCGAAGAAATATTGTAGCAAACTTGCCATAACGAATGAAGGTATTGTTACCCCCAAAATAGCTATCGTAATGACCAAGAAGTCAGGCCATTTTCCTCTATTCAGTGCGGCAATAAAACCAAATGCAACACCGATTGTAAAACCGAAAAATATTGAAATAAGTCCGAGTTTACCACTGACAGGTGCAGTTTTAGCTATTGTCTTTGAAATTTGTTGCCCCGGATAAACAATTGATTCTCCGAAGTCTCCTTGTAATGCATTCTTAACAAAAAGCGCATATTGCGTTGCAACCGGTTTGTCAAGTCCGTATTTTTTGTTGTAGTTTTCGAGAACTTGTTCAGGTAAGTTCTTACGAGCTCTTGTCGCCAACGGATTTCCAGGTACTGAGTGCATCATCCAGAAAGTGGCTGCAGAAACTACAATTACTGACAAAACCATAAACGCTACACGCTTAAGTATATATCTTGTCATATTTCCTCCTTTATGTAGGAATATAGGGAAAAGTCCGTGTATAAACACAGACCCTCCCAAAACCTATTTATTTATAGCTGTCTCAGCTATTATTCTTACTAGTTGTCTCTTCCTACTGTATAAAGTACTTGAAGTCCCATTGATTGGAAGTAGTTGTTTCTTGCTCCCTTTACGTAGTTTCTTCTGAATACGTTTGAAACTGCGTGGTTGATAGGAACTAATGCTGCATCTTCATAGATAAGAATTCTTTCAGCTTCGTGTAGGAGTTCTCCTCTCTTCTTTGCATCAAGTGTTACTCTTGCTTCTTCGATTAGACTGTCAAACTTTTCGTTTGTCCATGCTGTTGGATAAGCACGTGTCTTTGAATAGTTTGTTTCGAGGAAGTTTGACGGGTCGTTGAAGTCTGCGTTCCATGCGAGCCAAGCGATATCGTAGTCATTAGCTTTTAGACGGTTTGAGAAGTCGTTCCATTCGTGGTTTGAAGCTTCAACTTTGCATCCGAGAGCATTTTCAACTTGTTGTTGGAATCCTTCGATTGCGATACGTCCTTCGTTTGAAATGTCTGAACCCATCAATTTGATAGTTACAGTTGCAGGGTCTTTGCCCATTTCTTTACATCCTTCTTCAAACAATGCCTTTGGATCTTCGATGTCGTTCTTAAGATCGAGAGCAGGTCCTTCGCCTTCTTTGTTGAATTCTTCACCTTGAACTCTTACTGTCGGTGGAACAAATGCGTAAGCTGCAACAGGGTTTCCGTTCCATGCTGTTTCGATGATTTGTTCTCTGTCAAGTACAGCAGCGATAGCTCTTGTAATCTTTGTGTTAGCAACGTTTGAACCTTCGTTGAAGTTCATGAGCCAGTAACCTGTCCATGGGTTCAAGTTTGTGATTCTTGTGTATTCGCCTGTTTCAGCAAGTTGTGCTTGCCATTTAGGGTCACCTACACCTGCAAAGTCAAGTTCGCCTGTCAATAAAGCGTTGTTGATTGTGTTAGGGTCGTTCAAGATTTGAGCGTTAACTCTTTGGAGTTTAACATTTGCTGCATTCCAGAATTCTTCGTTCTTTTCATAAACGATTTCGTTGTTGATTGTCATATCAGCAATTTTGAAAGGTCCACATACAGGGATGTTTTCAATTTCAGATGCACCGTATTGGTCACCTAATGCTTCAACCATGTCTTTTCTTTGTGGGAAATATACTCTTTGTGTAACTGTATCCAAATAGTATGGGCATTCGTTTTCAAGAGTTACTTTCAATGTGTAGTCATCCGGTGTTTCAACGCCGAGTTCTTCAACAGGTTTTTCTCCCTTGTTAACAGCTTCGCCGTTCTTTACAAGGTATACGAGGTTTGCAAATGGGCAAGCCGTTTCAGGAGCTGCTGAACGACGAATTGCATATGCATAATCTTGTGCATTAAGTTCTTCTCCGTCTGTCCATTTCATTCCTTGTCTGATGTGGAATGTGTATGAAAGTCCGTCATCGCTTAATTCCCAACTTTCTGCACCTGCAGGTACATAGATTGAACCGCCGTTTTCATCTTCGTCTACACGAATAAGTGGTTCAAGTGTGTTGACAAGTACACCGTTACCATACATATCGTCGCCTGTTGCAGGGTCGAATGTGTTTGGCCATGATCCGATGAATGTGTTGATGAATTGGTCTTCATCAGCTTCTGCATCAGCTGTATCTGTTGTTTCAGCGTCTGTATTGTCATCGGTTGTGTCTTTTTGATCATCAGTTTTGTCTGTTTGATCAGTTGTTTCTGTTGTGTCAGTTGTTTTGTCTGACTCTTTTCCAGTATCTTTTCCGCATCCTGCGAGTACACTTAGTGCAAGGATGGCAGCGATTAATACTGCTAAAAATTTCTTGGACATTTATATGTTCCTCCTTTTTATTTTGAGGGTTTATACCCCCATCAACTAGTAATTATATAACAAAATGTAACCTTTGTCAAGAATATGAAGTCATTTAAGTGACCCCAATCACGTGACGCGAATTACACGTTTGTACCGCTTCTTAATAAATTTTAACTTATTCGTAAGCTTTTAGTGAACTTACCATATCTATAGTTTTTAATCTCCTTCTTACAATAAACTCAACCACGAATGTGAAGAACAAACTTATGAGTGCGGAATACAAATACGGTCTAAACGAAATTATAGTGTTTAGAATTATATTGTCCGGCGGAAGTATTTCCGCAACTGCAATTAACATTCCCCACCCGACCAAAAATCCGGCAAGTATACCTATAACAGTCAAGATATAAGTCTCGCGGTAAATGTATTCCGAAAGTTCTTTGTTTGTAAATCCTAAAACTTTGATTGTCGAGAGTTCTCTTTTTCTTTCCTCGATATTTATATTTGAGAGATTGTATAGAACAACCATCGCAAGAATCGAGGAGCAGATTATGATAATATAAACAACCGCCGCAACCGAGGTGGTCCAATTGTCTATCGCCATTTTGCCCTCGGTGAAATCGACGACGCTCAAAATAGATTTGTTCTTTCGTAACTCCGCAATAATCGAATCCTTTTTCGACAAATCATTCAATTTAATATAGTACGAATTGGTTTCGTATTTTTTGTCGAATTTTTGTTCATAAATCTCTTTCGGCATAAATACAAAGTGACCGATGTAGTTGTCGACAACTCCGTCCGGTATTATTTTCGTTTCAACGAGGTCCGAGTCTCGAAGCTCTATGTCGCTTTTGCCTCGCGGTCTTATCTCGCCAAGTTTCTTTGTAATCATAACGCCGTCAAGCTCATAGTATCTGTCTTTTTTAAATTGCTTTTCCACAAAAAGCTCGATATATTCGTCAAATTCTTCCTTATTCTCCGGCACGACAAGAGCCACCTGTTGATCGCGCCCATTTTCATTTTCGTATGTGAAGCTTTGAGTGTACGCATTCATATAACCCTTGACGTCATCGCTCTTTAAGAATTTCAGATAGTCTTCTCTTCCTTCGTCGCCGAGCATTTCGTCGGTGACAATTTGAAAATCGTATTTCATAATCTTTTCAAACTGACGCGATTCTATTCCGCCGAGCGCTTCTCTCAAGCTGAATCCGAGGAACAAAAGCCCCGTACATCCTGCAATTCCGAAAATCGTCATAAACATTCTCGACTTATATCTGAACACATTTCTCATTGTGACTTTTCCGATAAAACCGAGTCTGTTCCATATAAATTTAATTTTTTCAATGAGCATTTTTTTAACTTTTTTCGGCGGTTTCGGTCGCATAAGAGAGGCTGCATTTTCTCTTAATGACGAGAGCACAACGCTTAGTGTTGCAAGCATATTTACCAAAACTCCGAAAAGTATCGCAACGATGTTAATGAACGGATTTACAAAACCCGTGAGCTCTTTTATGACAAAACTTGCGGAGTATGCGTGATAAATTATTTTCGGCAAAAGTACCGAGCCGAACGTCGCCCCGATAATTCCTCCAATCAAACTCGATATCAGTCCGTATGAAATATATTTCATCGAAATGCTTGCCGTCGAGAAGCCGAGCGCCTTGTATGTGCCGATTTCGATTCTCTTTTCTTCGACCATTCTGGTCATTGTTGTAAGTGAAACGAGGATTGCAACAAAGAAGAAAAAGAGCGGGAAAATCCAGCTGACAATGTCGAGCTTGTGCGACGAGTCAATCATAAAGAACAGACTGTCGTTGTCCTTTCTCGTTTCCACTTTAAACTTCGGCTCATTCAGCTTGTCAATCATTTCCTTCGCATCGTTTATTTTCTTTTCACCCTCGTCGAGCGTTTCAAGCACTTCCGCTTTTTTGGAAATAAATTTTTCGTTGTTTTCGTTGTATTCTTTTTCGCCGTCTTGAAGTTCAACTTTCGCCTTACGAATTTTTTCATTCGCATCTCTTAATTCGCGATTTAAAGTAATTCTTCCGTCTGCAAGATCCTTTTCCGCTTTTTTAAGCTTTTCCTTGTTTTTTTCAATTTCAGCTTTTCCGGTTTCAAGTTCTTTTTTTGCAACATCCAGCTTTTCTTTATTTTTATTTAACTTTTCTTCAGCCTCTTCAATTTGCGAAAGACCTTCTTCGATTTTCTTTTTATTTATTTCTAGCTCAGCTTCCTTCGACTGAACTTCTTCTAAGCCTGCCGCAGCCTCTTCTTTTTTCTTTAAAACCTCCGCAAGCTTGTAGTCCTCTTCCAAATGCGAAAGATTTGCTTCCGTTTTCTTTTGAATTGCATCATTTAATTGTGCTTCAATTCCCTCAATCTCGGAAAGTGCCCCTTCGAGCTTCACCTTATTTTCTGCAATTGCAATCAGTCCCGCTGCAACTTTTTCCTTGTTGTCGGTAAGTTCCGCCTTCTTTTCTTCAAGACCGCTGTTTTTTAAAGCCTCATTGTATTTTCGAAGACCGTCTTCGTATTCTTTTTTACCCGTCAAATACTTTTCTTCGGCGTCTTTTAATTTCTTCTTGCCGTCTTCAATCTCATTTGCTCCGTCCGCCAGCTTCTTATTTGCATCTGCCGTCTTTGTTTTAAGTTCATTTTCGGCATTTGCCAATTTCTTTTTGCCGTCTTCGAGTTTTTTCTTTGCATCGGCAAGTTTATCTTCGGCGTCTTGGAGCTCTTTTCTGCCGTCTCTAATTTCTTTCGACGCATCGTCGATTTTCCTTTGGTTCTTTTCTTTAATCTCCGCAAACTTTATACTTGCTCTCGGCTCCAAAATTTCTATGGCATCGCTCTTTTTTACAGATGTTATATTTTCGTATTTGTCGGAATCCGAATTTACACCCTCGGTGCTTTTAAAAGTGTATTTTACAAAAGAAAACACATCCTTGTCAAAATTTTCCTTCGTCACATATGCAACCGTGTCGATTGTGCCCGTCGAAATTTCCGAAACTCCTTTGTTCGCTTGAATCAAATAGTCCGTTGAAATAACTTTTCCGACAACCGTAAATTCATAAGTTTTTAAATCATCTCTGTCCTTGTCTTCCTTAAGTTTATCCGACTCTTTCTCGAAACTTATCTTCTGTCCAATCTTAATACCGTCGGTTTTCGGAGTATATTCAACTGCGATTTCTCCGAACTTCTCCGGAAGTCTTCCCTCTTTTATCTCCGGCACGGAAATCCTGTCCGAAAGACTCGAAACTCTGAAATTGATTTTCTCGCCCCCGAGTGCTATATCCGTGTAATATCCGGTGTCCATCTCTTTTACACCGGTTATTTTCCCCAGAGCCTCCATATCCTCGTCGTTTATACCGACAGGACTTGAAATTTGCAAATCGTACATATTTTGGTCTACAATGTGGCGCTCAATGCTGTCCCTCATCTTCGGACCCGTTACCTTTAGCCCGACAAGAATGAAAACTCCGAGCGCTGTCATAATAAGAATCGAGAGAAATCTTTTCCAAGTATTTGAAATTTCCCTTAAAATATCCTTTAAATGTGCGTTCTTAATTCGACTTTTCTTGTCTTTTGCACCTTTTAATTTTTTATCATCTTTTTTTGAAGTATCCATATTTTTTACCATTCTATAGTATCAATACTTACCGGATTTTTATTCACTGTAATATTTCTCGTCTTTGCGTCCCAAATTTCAATCACTCTGTCCGCAATCGGCGTTATGGCCGTGTTGTGTGTGATAATGACAACAGTCGTACCCCATTTTCTGGACATATCCTGAAGAAGTTTTAAAACGGATTTCCCCGTGTGATAGTCGAGCGCCCCGGTCGGTTCGTCGCAAAGAAGAATTGCCGGCTTCTTTGAGAGCGCACGTGCAATTGCAACCCTTTGTTGTTCTCCTCCCGAAAGCTCCGACGGGAAATTGTCCATCCTGCCCTCAAGACCCACAGCTTTTAAAATTTCCTCCGCAGGAATCGAGTCCTTTACAATTTGGCTTGCGAGTTCAACATTTTCCTTTGCCGAGAGATTTGTGACAAGATTATAAAATTGAAAAACAAATCCGATTTTATATCTTCTATATAATGTAAGTTCTCTGTCAGTTGCGTTTGAAATATCGGTACCGTCGACAATAATCTGTCCGCTGTCCGCTCTGTCCATTCCGCCCAAAATATTTAAAACGGTCGACTTTCCCGCTCCCGATGGACCGACTATAACGGCAAGCTCGCCCTTTTCAATGCCGAACGAAATATGATCGTTTGCATAAATCTTGCTCTCGCCTTTTCCATATGTTTTAACTATGTCTTTTACTTCAGCAAACATTTTTTGCCTCCAAATTATCTCTCATATTTGATTCCCGGCGCCGCAACATATTCCATTGCAGAGCCGATGATATCGTGTAGCCCCATCCTTGCGTAAACTCCGCTGAACTCTTCCATATAACAGAAAAGTCCTATCATATTTCTCCTCTTAATCAAGCTGAACTTGTCGCCGTCAAGCTTCAAAAACGGAAGCTCCTTCGGTGTGACGAATTCCTGATAAATATAATCAGTGTTGAAGTTCTCCTTCGCAGTTTTAATAAATTCGTCCTCGCTCATGCTTCTACCGGTGTAAACACCTCTCGCCGCATTCAAATCCGTCGGCTTGAAAATATATTTGTCCTTGTTCTTTACAATTTTGTTGAAAAACGCTTCGTCGCCTTCAAACCGCGCCGTGAACGGAATGTGTTTTTTTACAAACTCATTTTCCTCGTCCGTCAAAAACTCTTTCGTTTCATCCATGTGAGCCACGCTGAAAAATACTTTATTGTGCACAACTTGACTTCTAAAAGAGCCCACATAAACCGCAGCGTCATTTAAATAAGCCTCGATAAACGCATTTGAATCGTCTTTTCTTCTAACCAAATCGCTCATGACAACACGTCTGTACACAAGGTCAATCTCTTCACCTTTTGCAATCAATCTGTTTTTATCTTCATTGTAATCCAAATTTGAAATATCTTCAATAATACATTTCACTCCATTGTTTTCAAAATGTTCCTTAAACATCAAAAACTCGTCCGGCGTTCCCGTATCGTTGAAGTCCGCAATCAAAACAGTCTTCGGTCTTTCGCCCTTTATTTTCGAATAAAGCGAAATGATTTTCTTTACCCAAGTGTCAAAAAGCTCATATCTGGAGAAATTCCAGTTCAAATCTTCGAAAATCTTCGACTCCAACAAAAGACTTGCAATCGCATAGTCTTCGAGCATCGCCGAAGTGCCATCGGTGTTTATCTCGCAAAACCCGAAATCCTCATATCCGTTGTAAAAAACATCAAATCTTGCCATCGGAACCGGCATATCATAACTGGGCTCGTGCAAAATCAGGTTCTCGACAAAATCGTCATAACCAAAAAGCTTTCTATAACTTTCGTCCTCGACATATTTTTCGGTGACTTTCTTTACAATCGACATCGTTTCCTTTGCAATGCGCTTAAAGGCTTCCTCGTCTTTGTCTGAAATCAAAAGCGGTTGATATTCAAACGGAATAGGCTTTCCTTTATACAAAAACTTCCTCTTTACACATTCATCCAAAAGACGTTTATAGTCCGAGACATACTCGTCCTTTGACATTGCCGCTTCCAAATAATCATTTAAATCTTTATCGCTATACATATAACCCTCTCAATCTAACATCCGTGTTTCAAATCTTCCACCGAAGTGTGTGGAATCGTTTTAACCTTATTTATCTCCATCGCTTCTTTGACATTATAAGTCTTACTATAAATTTCAAGCTGTTTATTTCTTAAAGTGTTTCCCTCCATCAAAGGCACAATCTTCTCGAGCGACTTTCTGTCGTAATCGTTCACATCAAGTGCTGAAAGAATCTCCTCGCCCCATCTTGAAATCTTCTTGCCCATAAGTTTTGCTTGCGGACCCTTCTTATATATCTCTTCTCTTGAGCGCAAATGTTCCTTGTAAGTCATATCGCCCAAAAGATTCCACATGCGGTCCAAATTTTCGTCGTTGTAAAAAATATTATTTATGAGCGCAACCGCTCCGATATTATACGGCCACGGAAGCGAATCGATCATCCTTATTTCTATGAAACGCTTCGAGCGAACATCAAAAAATACCATCGTTAAAAGATGTTCAAGTTTTTTCACATCGAAATCCTCGCCGATTGCCTCGCCGATTGTGCCGTCAAATCTTTTGAAATTGCCATCTTCAAGAGTGAAAATCGCATCCGTGTCGAGCAACTTTTTTGCATAATCCGCATAAGAAAAATCCGCTCTAAAAGCACGTTCCAAAACTCCTGTCCTTTGCGGGTCCGTGTGCTCCCAAATCTTTGCCCGATATGCGTAAATATCCAAAGGACGATTTTCTTTAAAAGCCACATTGTCGAAAAGAGTATAGAAAATATTTGTAAGCCTCGTCGCCATACCATACTTTCTCGAATAATCCTTTTCATTGTGGAAATCGATTGAACATTGAAGGCTCGTCGTCCCCTTCATCATAAGATGACTGAGCCTGCCATGAGTTTTGAAATAATCGAACATCGCATAATATCTTTCCTTAGGAAGAATCTCATAATCTTCGATTCTGCTCACAGGTTGAAACGGAACAGTATAAAGTCCGTTTCCGTATTTATTTATTTCCGGAATAATAAGATCATAAAAATCCAAAATTCCCGCTTCAACCGTCTTCACGCACCTCTTTTGCTTTGAAGAAAACTCAATCTGCCCTCCCGGCTCGGTCGAAATACTGAACTCGCCTTTTTTGCACGACAAAATCTTGCCATCTTCAACGTGCGGTTCGAACCCCTGATTATTAACCAAATCATTAAATATATCCTGCGTTCCGCCCTTATCAAAATAACCGACAGCCCTGCCGTCCTCTTTTAAAATCAAATGCTCACATTCAACACCGAGATTTTGCTCCGTCGTCGGCTTTTCGCCGCTTTCTATATAATTTATAATAAACTCAAGTTTGTCCATAAAATCTCCTCACAAAAAATAAAAATATTTTTAAAAAAAGCTTGACAAAATAAATTTGTTGTGCTACAATTAAACTTGTTGGTTGAAGAAATTCATACCTACCTAATATATGCCCATTTGAGCAAGGTTTTAAGCGGGATAATATATTGGAAATAAAAAATATGCGGATGTGGCGGAACTGGCAGACGCGCATGGTTGAGGGCCATGTGTTTCACGACGTGGGGGTTCAAATCCCTTCATCCGCACCAAAACAAAAGCTTCGGCAATCGCCGGGGCTTTTTTAATATTTAAATTTGAAAAAGTGTTTAAAAAGTGTTTATGTAATTTTAAAAAATAAAAATTATTAGAACCGACAAATCCGATTTCGATAAAACAATTTGAGAGAATATGTTGATTGGATTTTTTTGTGACAATACGGACACGCCGTAGGTAGCGGCGACCAGTTTTTTTATCCATCGAGCATAAATCTTTAATTTCGTCGTGAGATGAGATAAAAAGGTGTATCGCCGCCACGATGGAGAAAGTTGGTAGAAGGTTTTATAACAGAGCTTGATGAGATTGATGAGATTGGTGGAATTTGGTTTGAGGTTTTGGGGAGATATTTTATAAGCACAGCATTGTTGATGGGACTGTAAATTGTATAAAATACATATATGGCGGGAGGACATCGTTGTTCCTTACGTCACAACGTATGCCGTCCCGCTACGACGGCGTTTACGAATGTATATAATTGTCGATTTTATCTACGTATAAAATATTTACACGTTGTATTTTTTGAGAATATATTTTATAAACACAGCGTTGTTGGTAATAATATATATTTCATGGACACAAAAATGGGCGTCGGGATATAACCCGACGCTACTTTCTGTAAGACTTTCCCACCCAAAAACGCAAAAAAATTTGCGAGAATATTTTGATGAGAAACGGTTGTATGAAGTGTTTTTGGAGTGAGGCGTACTGGCAAGTACGTCGCAACGACTAAAACACGAAATCAACCGTTTATCGCAAAATAGACCGCAAATTTTAATCACTACTTATTCAATAAGTTTTCCATGGTATGCCAGCTTAACGTCGCACACTTCACCCTCGCCGGCAATTTTTTTATGCCTTCAAAGACGCGGGCGTCTTTTAGTTTTTTGAGTTCATCTTTGGAGAGTTCTTCACCGCGAATCATATTTAAAAAGATTCCGATAATTTCCTTTGCTTCATCGACAGGTTTTCCTTTTATGACGTCGATCATGAGCGAGGTTGAGGCTTTACTTATTGCGCAGCCCTCACCGGTAAAACTTGCATCCACAATTTTTCCGTCATTTATTTTTGCGTAGATTGTGAGTTCATCGCCGCAGGACGGGTTGTGTCCGAGTTCTTCAATGTCCGGATTTTCGATTTTTCGAAAGTTCTTTTTATCCGAAGATGCGTGAAGAATGAGTTCGGTATAAATATTATCTAGTTCCAAGTTGCAAAACCTCCTTCACATGTTCTATGCCTTTGACAAGTTCGTCGATTTCATCCATTGTGTTGTAGATGTAGAAAGACGCCCTTGCGCTGAAAGGTCTTCCGAGGTATCTGTGGAGCGGTTGTGCACAGTGGTGACCGCTTCGAATCATGATGCCTTTTGAGTCGAGAATTGTCGCAATGTCGTGCGGATGAGCGCCTTCGATGTTAAACGAAAGCACCGCAGTTCTCGATTCGTTTGAAGTTGTATAAAGATTCAAGCCCTCGATATTGCTTAGTTTTTCGTATGCTTTATTCGCAATTTCAATTTCATATTGGTGGATATTGTCCATTCCTATATTTTCGAGATATTTTATCGCGCTTGCAAGTCCGACCGCACCTCCGACGTTTTGCGTGCCGCCTTCAAATCTGAAAGGCGCTTCGAGATATGTCGCTTCATTTTCATATACATATTCAATCATATCTCCACCGTATAATAGCGCCGGCAGTTTGTTCAACTTTTCAAGCTTGCCGTAGAGTACACCGATTCCCATCGGAGCGAGCAATTTGTGTCCGCTGAAGACAAAGAAGTCGCAGTCCATTTCGGAAACGTCGGTTCTTTTGTTCGGAACGCTTTGGCTTCCGTCAACAATTATTGTTGCATCGCATTTTTCACGAATTTCTTTTATGAGTGCCTTTGCATCGACGATGTATCCCGTTACATTTGACGCTTCTTGAAACGAAACAACTGTTGTATTTTTATTTATTTTTCCCAAAAGTTCATCGGCATTTAAACTTCTGTCTTCGTTCAAGTATGAGATTACAAGTTTTGCTCCCGTTTTCTTTGCAACTTCCTGCCAGTTTACAAAGTTTGCATGGTGTTCGGCAATCGTAATCAAAATTTCATCGCCCGGTTTTAAAGTGTAGAGAAATGAATTCGTCAAAATGTTTAAAGATTCGGTCGCATTTTTTGTGAATACAACTTCTTCAACTCTTTTTGCGTTTATGAATCGTCGAACGGTGTCGCGCGCATTTTCATAGCTTTCCGTTGCCATTTGCCCGAGTCTGTGCGCCGAGCGGTGAGGGTTCGCGTTCTCCGTTTTATAGTATTCCACAAGAGAGTCTATGACTTGCGTCGGCTTTTGCGTCGTTGCGGCGTTGTCAAGATAGTGGATACCTTCCGTTAAAATAGGAAAATCCTTTTTTATTTCAATTGGATTTAAACTCATTATTTATCACCTAAAAATATATCTTCGAGGCGTTCCAATATATATTTTCTGCCCTTTTCGTTGAACATGTCGATCGATTGCGAAAGTTCCGCTTCGACCACCATAAATTCAGCCATCTTCTTGTCAATTCCTCTCGAATAGATATAGTCAAGTTTTTCAGAATCAGGCTCCGTGAGTTGTGCACCGTGTTCCGCCTCTATCATGTCTTCGCCGACCAAAAGAACCGGCACAACTGTATTTTTGAAATTGTTTGTAAGGGCAATTGTCCTTTCGCTTTCTATTCCCTTTGAGCCCGTCGAACCGCGTGGGAAGTCGATTGTGTATTTGTAGCTCTTTTTTGCGCCGTCCATCAATATACCGTTCATATTAAGAAGACTGTTTGTGTCTTTGTGGTCATGTTCGGCGTACATATTTATATCCATGTCGCTGTGACTTCCGACAACATAGCCGCCTTCCATATGAATTTGTGAATTTTCACCGTTCAAATGAATCTGAATGTCCAAAATTGTTCTTGCGCCCTTCAAAAATAGCGGTGCAAATTCGAGCTTTGCATTCTCTCCGATTTCTATATCGTAATTTCCGACAAGGTCGCTGTTGTACATATCATAAAGAAGAAATACTTTTGCGTGTGCATTTTTTTCAAGCGTAATTTTAAAATTGTGCGCTTGATCCATCTCGCCCGTAAAAATCATTCCAAATTCCATCGGCGCGTCTTCTTTGATTACGAAATTGTCTCTGTTGACGGCAAAACTGTTTAATTCAGTATGCTCGGTTGTGATTTGCGATTTATCCTTTAGAACAATTTCCTCACCGAAGTCATCGTCCAAAAATTTAAATGCTTCGACAAGTTTTTCGTCTTCAACCTTTTTCTCATTTACACCAAGGTAGTTAAATGTTTTATATGCCAATTCATTTACTTTTATTGCTTCAGTCATCTAACCCACCGTTCCTTCCAATTCAAGATTTATAAGATTGTTCATCTCAACCGCATATTCAAGCGGAAGTTCTCTCGCAATAGGATCCGCAAATCCTCTTACTATCATCGCTCTTGCTTCAACTTCGCTTATGCCTCTGCTCATCATATAGCGCACAACTTCTTCGTCAACTCTTCCGATTGACGCTTCGTGTCCGACGACAGCATCTCTGCATTCGTTCACAATTACAGGAATCGTGTCCGCTCTCGACTTATCGTCAAGCATCAAACTTTCGCACGAACCTGAGCTCTTTGAGCCCGATGCATGCGGAAGAATTTTAACAAGTCCTCTGTATACGCTCACACCGCCCGATTTTGAAATTGATCTCGAGTCGATGTTACTCATCGTGTTTTTCGCATTGTGTATTATTTGTGCACCGTTTTCAATGATTTGTCCGCTTCCCGCAAATGTGAGTGTGACATTGTCGGTGACAGCTCCTTCGCCGTTTAAAATCGTTCCCGGATAAAGCATGCTTACTTTCGAGCCAAACGAGCCGCCTACCCATTCCATTCTGCCGTTTTCTTCTACAACTGCACGCTTTGTGTTTAAGTTGTACATATTTCTCGACCAGTTTTCAATCGACGTGAAATTGAGCTTTGCGTTCTTTTCAACAAAAAGTTCAACAGAACCTGCGTGAATATTTAAAACATTGTACTTCGGTGCGGAGCAACCTTCGATAAATCTGCATGAGCCGCCTTCGTCGACAATAATCATCGTGTGCTCAAATTGTCCCGCGCCCGGTGCGTTTAATCTATAGTATGTTTGAAGAGGTACTTCAACATGAACGCCCTTCGGCACATACACAAATGTTCCGCCACTCCAAACCGCATAGTGAAGTGCGGCATATTTGTGGAGTCTCGGCGAAATTGCCTTTTGGAAATATTTCCTTACGATGTCTTCGTGTTCTTTTACAGCCGTGTCGAAATCGAGAAAGATTACGCCTTGATCCGTTAGTTCCTTTTGAACATTGTGGTAAACGACTTCGGAGTCATATTGCGCTCCGACGCCGCTTAAGAGTTGTTCTTTTTCCGCTTCCGGAATTCCAAGTTTGTCAAACATAGATTTGATTTCGGTCGGAACTTTTGACCAATCGTCTTCCATTTCCGCTTCCGGACTTATATATGTGACAATATTGTCCAAATCAACTTCCGAAAGGTCCGGACCCCAAACCGGATTTTCGAGTTCATAGAAGATGTCGACAGCTTGTCTTCTCAAATCTCTCATCCATGTCGGCTCCCCTTTTTCAGCGCTTATCTTGTCAGTAATTTCCTTGGTAAGTCCGGCATCGAGTTTCTTTTTAAATTTAACATCGGATATTGTGTCGTAAATACCTCTGTCGATATCGTCGACCTGTGTTCTCTTAGCCATATTACCTCCTGTATTCTTTAAATCCTTCCTTGTCAATCTTTTCCATCAAACTGTTGTCGCCGGTTGTTACAATTTTTCCGTCGACTATAACGTGGACATAGTCCGCTTTGATATATTTCAAAATTTCGTGATGGTGCGTAATGACAATAATACTTTTATTTTTATCTTCAGTGAATTTCTTTATTCCTCTTCCAACAACGTCGACGGCGTCAACGTCAAGACCCGAGTCCGTTTCGTCAAGAAGTGCGAGGTCCGGATTTAACATTAAGAGTTGAAGAATTTCACTCTTTTTTCTTTCCCCGCCTGAAAAACCGACATTTACATATCTGTCTTTGTAGGACTTGTCCATGTGAAGTTCGTCCATCATATCGTCCATTTCGTCTCTCAGCTCAAAGAATCCCGGAGCTTCGCCGTCTCTTTGTGTGAGAGCTGCTCTTATAAACGATTCCAAAGTTACGCCCGGAATTTCAACAGGTGCTTGATAGCTCATAAAAATTCCCATGCGTGCTCTCTTGTCCGTATCCACATCTGTAATATCTTCATCTTTAAAAATAATCTTTCCGGATTCGACATTGTAGCCGCCCGTGTTCATTATTACATTTGCAAGAGTACTCTTTCCGCTTCCGTTCGGTCCCATAATTACGTGAACCTCACCTCTGTTTACGTCTAGATTCACCCCGTTTAAAATCTTCTTGTCCTCTACTCCTGCGTATAAATCTTTAATAGATAATAACATATAACTCTCCTTATCTTATTCTTGAACGAATTTCTTTATAAATTGCAAGTCCTTCTTCTTGTCCGAAAGTCTTTATAAGACTTTGGTATATAGCATTCAAATCGCCGTTTCCGACTTTGTCCAAAACGCTTTGAACCTGTCTTCTTTGTTCTTCCGGCATATCTATCTCCATTACGAGTCTTCCGCTTGGAAGAGGTTTTGCCTTCGGCATTGTTCCCGTTTTTATATATTCTATCACCTGCTCGATGTCGGAGATGAGAAAGACTTCCGCTCTCTCTTCCCAAAATTTCACAAGCGGTGTATAGCCGTTGTCGCCGCTCAATATTATGTGCGTTTTCGCGTCGTCAATTTTATTTCCGAGCTGGCTTGAAAGCACAAAGTCGAGTGCGTTGTCTCCGGTCGATGCCGGAAGTAAAATTATATTTGCGCTCGCATTTCTTATTAAGTCGAGCTTTCCGATATCAAGACCCTTTGAATTTTTAGTATAAAAAACATAAATCGTGTCGCTCTCCCCCAAATGTGGAAGAACGTCAACCCAATTGGCCTCCATATTTTCCGTATCTACATATATTAACATTAAATCACCTCATTTGCATGATAATAAAAATATTTTAAAAATTTCATCGTTATTATTATACCCACTATTATCATTCTTACCCGAAATAATTCTCATTTATTTAAACTAATATTACAAACTCCATATGTTTTCTGAAAAACGAAAATTTCTTTACTTTTAAATAGATTTCATATACAATATAATTATAAAAATATTGGAGGTTACAATGAAAATTATTGATAAAGAAGGTAAATTTTTCGGTCTTATAAATATTTTGGACCTGATTATTATTTTGGTTTTAATTTTTGCAGTCGTTTTCGGCGCAAAAAGATATTTCACAAAGCCTGACGAATCGGAAATGATGCGCGACGCAAAACTCACTTTCGAAGTCGGCGATGTTCGTGACTTGACAGTTCAAATGTTACACGAAGGCGATATGCTATATTGGGCAGACAGAACAAGACCGATTGGAAAAATCGTTTCAATCGATTCGACACCGACCGAAAAGCCGCTCGAAATTGACGGCGAATGGGTGAACAAAGTTGTGCCCGGAAAATACGATGTCAGATTTACAATCGAAGCAACTCTTAAAGACGACGGCGACGCTTATTGGGCAACCGGCGAACAAGTGAGAGTCGGAATAAAATACATCGTAAAAACAAAATACATGAATATGGAAGCATATTTAGTAAAGCTTGATGTATATGAAAAATAGTGTTATAGCAAATTCGTGCAACAATTTTTTTGCACTTATGCGAAATATTTTTGAAAATTCAAATCTCTATCGGATTTTCAGTCCGAAAAGAAAACCGTCTAAGTCGAAAATCGTAAGAAAATCAATTGACGACGACATTATTGAGTATTCAAAAACATACGATATAATAAAAAAAATGGAGCCCGATTCAGCTCCTTCCGATTTTGACTCAAAGATTCTTAATGCTTTGTTTCTTGAAGAACAGGCCCCGATTGTTTTTCTTACGGGCGCTCTTCTTTTCTTTGTCGGAGTCGTAATGGGAGCTCCTCTTAAACTTAGTATAGCACTTTTGGTGCTTTATTATTTAACAAAATTTACCCAAGATTTAATAAGAAATGAGTGGTACAAGTCTTCGATTTTTGTAAGATTTTTCACCTACGCATATAAATTGGAGGACAGAGATGGAGAAAATTAATGCAAAAAAAGATAATATGATAAGTATGAATCTTCTCTATCCTATCGTTGCGATTTTTATTTTTGCGGCAAGTCTCAGATTCTTGGACTACAAAATGGCTTTTCTCGCCGCTCTCATGATTGTGGCGGCGCCTTTTTTTGCAAAGAGAAAATTTTTAACACTCAATCTCTTTTTGATTGTCTATCCGTTTTTGCCGGATATGGTAACACTTATGGGCGCAATTGCGATTTTATTTTTGTATATTGTGGACATCTATGTATATAAAAGAGAAAAATTCGTAATGAGCACTTTTTATGTGCCGGTGGCGCTCGTCTTTGTTTTTATCTTAATAAACACGCTCACATCGCTCAATATGTTCGGCTCGCTCCGCGATTTTTCGATGAATGTCGCCGGTATTGCAATCTATTTTGCAATCGTGACGTCGATAAAAACAAAAGATGACTACAACAAAGTCGCAACAAGCCTTGCGATCGGTGCGGCATTTGTTTGCATTTGGGGGATACTTCAGTTCAAATTTTTCGGAACCGTTCAGAGAGAATGGGTCGACGCTGACGTCTCGAGCCAAATTTCCAGAAGGGCCTATTCGGTATTTATGAATCCGAATGTTTTCGCGGAATACATCGTACTTCTAACGCCTATTGTAGTGAGCCTTTTTTGGGCACACAAAGACGGATTTAAGAAATTTGTATTCTTAGGAATCACGGGACTTCTACTTTTGTCACTCATGCTCACATTCTCACGCGGCGGCATTTTGTCGGTCGGTGTAAGCGCGCTTGTGTTTTTATTTTTCAACTACAGACCGCTCATCGCACTTGCGATTCCGTTTGCGCTTCTCGGAATAAATTTCCTTCCGGAAAGCATACAGAACAGAATTCTATCAATCACAAATGTCAAAGACAGCTCGACGAGTTATCGTTTTAAAATTTGGTCAATCACAAAAGACGTTGTGAAGGACCATCCGCAAGTCGGAGTCGGATTCGGACACAAGCCTTTCAAGGAAACTTTTGAGACATATATCCGTTCAATGCCGATTTTCCATGCCCACAACACATATCTTCAAGTTATGGTGGAAGGCGGCTACACTGGATTCATAACCTTTATGGTTGTGGTCATTGTATCCCTTGTACAAACGCTTCGAGTGATTTACAATACCCAAAGCAAAAATGTAAAAACATTTGCGTGCGGCGTTCTTGCATCGATTTTTGGAATTCTCGTTCACGGAATGTTTGAAGACATAATTTATATAAATCGAATTATAATGATGATTTGGATTGTGCTCGCACTTTCAACATCGCTAACTACGATTTCAAAACAAGAGAATTAATACACTTCGGTGTGAAAGTCTTTTTATCAGTAATACGAACGGATTCGATTCTTTTTGTTATTACGATTTTCGTCTTTTTTTCACGATTTATTTACAGATCTATTTTAATTTAAACTTTCACGGGAACCCCTCGGGTTCAAAAACTTTTTCTTTCGCTGAAGTTTCGCCTTTTCACGCGAAAATACATAAGGAGTTGATAATATGAAACGATTTTTAAATTTGAGACCGAGCGAGATGATAAATCTCTCGAAGAACGAACTTCTGGATTCCATTTTGGCATCCGAATCGAGAATAATTATGGCGGAATCAATTGTCACAAAAACACCGTCGGACGGAATTACAGGAGCGGAAGTCGCTCGCGCATCCGGAGCCGACCTCATATTGTTAAATCTTATCGACGTGTTTGAGCCGAAAATAGAGGGTCTTCCAAAAAGCGACAATCCTGTTGAACTCATAACTGAACTCACCGGACGACCGGTCGGACTGAATCTCGAGCCGATCGATTTTAATCGCGAGATGATGGACAAAAGAATCGAAATATCAAAAGGCAGAGTCGCAAGTGAAGAATCATTAAAAGTTGCCGACGAATTGGGTTTTAAATTTGTTTGCCTCACCGGAAATCCGGCAACCGGCGTTACGAATGACGAAATTGTTTCAGCGATAAAAAGAGCTAAGAAAAACTTCAGCGGAGTAATTATCGCGGGCAAGATGCACTCGTCCGGCGTGAACGAAAAAATCGTAAATGTGGAGACGACGAAAAGTTTCATCGAAGCGGGGGCGGACGTGATTCTTCTTCCGGCACCTTTTACAGCGCCGGGAATTTCAGAAAGCGAGCTGCGTGAAAATATCGAGATTATAAAAGAGAGCGAAAAACTCTCGCTCGCATCAATCGGCACGAGTCAAGAGTCTTCCGACACATCGGTCATTCGAAAAATAGCACTTCATGCAAAGTCAATCGGCTTTGACATAATGCATATCGGCGACAGCGGATACGGCGGAATTGCATTTCCCGAAAATATATATAAAATGAGCAGCGCAATTCGCGGCGAAAGACACACAGTCTCGATGATTGCGCGCTCGATAAGGAGATAAAATGGATAGAAAAACAGTTTTGGCAGGTGCGGGTCCGGGAGACCTCGAGCTTGTCACGCTAAAAACTTTAAATGCGGTAAAAGAAGCTGACGTCATTTTATACGACGCACTCATTCCGAAAGAACTCTTGGACTATAAAAAGCCGGAAGCGGAACTGATTTATGTTGGAAAGCGCGCCGGCAAACATTCGATGAAACAAGATGAGATAAATGAACTGCTTCTCGAGTGCTCAAAAAAATATGACTACACATTGAGACTGAAAGGCGGCGACCCGTTTGTGTTCGGACGCGGTGGTGAAGAATTTTTGTATCTCAAAGAACATGGAATAACACCGCTCGTCTTTCCTGGGCTTTCAAGTGCAACATCGGCACCGCTTCTTTCAAACATTCCCATCACGCACCGAGGAGTTTCGACATCGTTCACCGTGCTCACTGGACACGAAATGGCTGGTTCAACCGTAGACTTCGAAGCGCTTGCAAAACTAAACGGCACAATCGTCGTTTTGATGGGAATCGGAAACACGGACACCATATCCGAAAAACTTATGAATGCAGGTAAGCCAAAAAACACGCCAGTCGCATTTATAGAAAAAGCGTCGACAAAAGATGAACGCCTGACAATAACAACTCTCGAAAATGCGTACCGAACAAAAATTGAAAAAAATATACAAACGCCGGGCATAATTGTCATAGGCGACGTTGTAAATGTATTAAAATAAAAAACGCTTGAGAAAATTCCCAAGCGAAAAAATGGAGGCTCACAAAAGCCTCCTTTTTGTTATCTATTTTTCTTCCAAATACTTTCTTACGCCCGGTCCTCCGACTGCGACAAATTTTTTCTTGTCGTCCAAAAGAATCGGCCGTTTTACAAGCTTGCCGTCGGTTGCAAGGAGTTCATACTTTTCCTCGTCCGTCATATCGGGAAGCTTATCCTTTAAATTGTTTTCTCTATAAATCATTCCGCTCGTGTTAAAAAACTTTTTTATGTCTAGCCCCGACTCCTCATGCCACTTCTTAATCTCAGCGGCAGTCGGATTTTCCTTGTCAATCTCTCTGTATACATAGTCAATTTTCTTTTCATCGAGCAAGTCTTGAATCTTTTTGCAAGTGCTGCATCTCTTGTAAGCGATATAAATCATAATAACCTCCACACTGTCCTATTTTGCCATACCGTATGTTTCTCTTACATCCGTCACATACAAAATTCCCTTGCCCGGTTCCTCGATTTTCACCTTTTCTCTTATTGCATCAACGATGGCTCCAGTCTTGTCAGCCTCCGAGATAATAAGGACAATCTCCTTTTCAGGCTCAATCACCATGTTAAAAACCTTTTGTGTCTCATGAGTGCCGGCGCCTCTCGCATTTATAACCGTGCCTCCCTTTGACCCGGCTTTTTCAGCCGCCTCAATAACATCGCTCGCCACTCCTCTTTCAACAATTGTATAAATAGCATTGTACATAATTTCACCTTCACCTCTCTCTTCACCTTCACCGTTAATAAAATGCGAACCGTATATGCTCAAAACATTCTCAATATATGCAATTCCATGGTTCGGCTTATGAAATTCCATCTTATTCGAAATATGCTCGGCAGCCTTAAAAATCAAATCCCTGCCGCCGACAATCTTAATAATCGCCTTTTTCTTATCATTAAGGCCGAGATAATCGAAAATAGTTCTACTTGCGGTTCCTATTCCATGAAGAATAGTTCCTCCCGCAACCCCGACTTCCCTTGCAAGCGCCAACACCTTGCTGCCCTTATCCTGTGCAACAATCACAGCCAGCATATCCAATTCTCTATCGTTGTTTACCATCCTATACCTCCGTCTTATTCTTTTTAATAAAGAAAAGCCCCAAAATTTGAAGTGCAATGAGCGGTGTCATCGCAACCATCGCAATCGTTCCGAAACCGTCCAACAAAAGATCCGCTGTCGGAACGGTGTTTGCAATACCTTGAGCATATGCAAGAATAAATGTCGCGGTCATCGGTCCGGATGCAACTCCGCCCGAGTCAAACGCAATACCCACAAAAAGATTTGGAACCTTTCTCATCAAAACAAAAGTCAAAATATATCCCGGAAGAAGCACATGCCAAAGTTGCATGCTCGGAACCAAAATCTTTAGAACCGAAAGCGCAACCGCAATGCCGACTCCGACCGATAAAGTCATCAAAACCACTTTTTTCTTTATCGAACCGCTCGTAACGCTCTCAATCTGATTTGTAAGAACGTGTACAGCAGGTTCTGCAAGAATTGTTAAAACTCCCATTAAAAACGCAATCCCCACAATTAAAACATTGCTTCCTCTCAATGCCAACTCGTGACCGATGTGACGACCGACGTCCATAAATCCGGAGTTTACACCTACAAGAAATATTACAAGACCGACAAATGTGAAAGTAATCCCTGTGAAAATTCTTGCATTTGCTCTCTTGGAATTGTGGAACCACTTAAAGTTCGCAACAATATATATCAAAATTATAGGTAAAAGTGCAAATATTATTTCCTTTGCAACAATCGGCGCTTCATGAATAAAATGCGAAAAAATTCCGACCTTATTCACGGCTTCAACCGGAGGCATATCTCCGAAAGAAACTTTCGAAACCATTCCCAAAACAAGAGCCCCGATAATCGCACCCGCCGATGCAATTCCTACAAGACCGAAAGAGTCTTCTTCAGACTTCCTACTGTCCTTATTCATCGAAGACGCACCCGATGCGAGTGCAAGTAAAAACGGAACCGTGAGCGCTCCCGTCGTTGCGCCCGAAGCGTCAAACGAAACAGCGAGGAAAAATGAATCGCCCAAAAATGCGAGCACAAGAATAATCCCATAAATAATAAGTAAAAATAATTTCAGTGACATAGACTTTACAATTCTCATAAGCCCCAGCGAAATTAAAATCGCAACCCCGACAGAAACGAGAACCACAAGTGAAGTCTTTGAGACAATTCCGTTTGTGACCTGTCCCACTTGATTTGCCAAAATATGCAAATCCGGCTCTGCAATTGAAATTACAAAACCGAGCACAAGCCCCAATAAACCGATAATATATAAACTATTACTCTTGACTGACGCGTTTCCGAACGAATCTCCTATCGGTGTTATCCCGAGATCTACACCTATCAAAAAAATCGTAAGCCCGATTATAATGAACAGCGCCCCCAAATAAAATCTCCCGAGCATGTCCGCTTCGAGCGGCACCAATGTCAAATGGAGTATAAAAACTAAAATCGAAATCGGTAAAACCGTCGATAAAACTTCTTTAAACTTTTCCTTTAGCAAAAAATTTCACACCTTTCCATAACAGCGTGTTTACGCCTGAATATATTATACTAAAAATAAAATTTTATTACAAATAATTAAAAGTTTTGCGAATAAATTTTTGTGTAAAAAAATAACCGGCGATTGCCGGTTCATATATAAATATTTTATAAACGCAACATTGTTGGTGGAATTATAAATTATACAAACGACACATATGGCGGGAGGACATCGTTACTCCTTATGTCGTAACGTATGCCATCCCGCTACGTCTTGCGTATTCAACATCATACATTATCATAACTTTATCGCAAAAATGTCCACAAACACCACAATTTGCGAGGATATTTTGATGACATGCGCCGTAATCTCAATTTTTGATTGCACAGGTGTGTTTTTAACATAATTCAATTCATAAACATATAAAAACATCGTTTACAAGTCCCTCATACACACAACGTAATTTGCTTGTATACACATTCGCAGATAAAATTGATGAAAAACGATTAGTGCGAGACTTTTTTGGAGCGAGGCATACTGGCAAGTATGTCGCAGCGACTAAAAAGTCGAACAACCGTTTTTCGCAATTTTAGCAAGAATATTTACGTGCGAGATTTTTAGGAGTGAGACGTACTGGCAAGTACGTCGCAGCGACTGAAATATTGAATCAAGCGTTTATCGCGAAAATCACCGCAAATAGAACCATTATTATGGTAACCACCATGCATCAAACTGAAAATGCGGTTTATCTTGATAATCGTCCCAAAAATATCCGGGATTTAGTCCAACTTCTTTTCCAATCTCTGCACATTTTCTGAAAAATTCTTCGTCCCCATATGGGTCCGGTCCGCGTTTTGCAATATCAAACGCACGCCTTTTTGTATGGCGACTGTTTTTTGTCCACGTCACAACCGGACCATCCGTTTCCCTTCCTTGTTTAAAAAGCTCTTCCTGCCTTTTTTGCGAACGATATGTTTCGGTGATAATAACCGGAAGACCTGCATTTTCACATCTATTTAAAAATTCTTTGCACAATTTTTGAGTGTGAGGTGTAAGTTCAGATATTTCCCGTATTTGCTCGGTCGAATCCTTGAGCGATTCACCATAATCTCCTCTGTCAAAAAAATACGCATAAACACCGAGCTTTGGAAATATTACGAATATAATCGAGAGCAAAATCAGAACAAACCCAATTATTAAAACCGGTTTTCTGACTCCGCCCCTCTTTTTTCGTTTCCTCTTTTTATTTCTATTTTCTTTTGTCTGAAGCCTTCTGTCTTCATTAATATATATTTCAGCCATTATTACTCCATTATTATATAAATTTTTTATATGATTTTTAAATATTGAATATGTATTTTGCGGCGATACACCTTTTTACGCGTTCGAAAACGAAATCAAAGATTTCTTTCTCACCCGTAAAAAAACTGGTCGCCGCTACGTTCGGCGTTTTCAACATAATACATTATCAAGCTTTTATCGCGATAAGTCCCACATACACACAACGTAATTTGCGAGGATATTTTGATGACATGCGCCGTAAACTCAATTTTTGATTGCGCAGGTGTTTGCAACATCATACATTTCACAAACAATAAAGAGCCGGCGATACCGATTTTTTCATAAACAAAATGATTTGCGAGGAATTTTCGATGAGAAACGTTTAGATGAAATATTTTAGGAGTGAGACTTTTTTGGCGGCGATACACCTTTTTATCTCATCTCGCGACGAAATCGAAGATTTCTGCTCGATGGATAAAAAAACTGGTCGCCGCTACGCACTGTGTTTTCAACATCATACATTATCAAGAATTTTATCGCGACAAGTCCCACATACACACAACGTAATTTGCGAGGATATTTTGATGACATGCGCCGTAAACTCAATTTTTGATTGCGCAGGTGTGCTCAGATGCACTCCGAGCAATCAAATAATTGAAGTTTGCAAGCAGGTCGCAAAATAGACCGCAAATTTAGATGAAGTCCGGAATCTCTTCTCCTCCCCCTGTCGCTTCCACTTCCGCCGGTGGAGCATCCCCCGGCACGTTTTTCATGTCGAGGAATTTTGTGTTTTCGCCTTTGTAGACGAGTTTGATGCTGCCGGTTGGACCGTTTCTATGTTTTGCGATGATTACTTCGCCGGTGCCTCGATCTTCTGAGTCTTTGTTGTAGTATTCATCTCTATAGAGAAACATTACAACGTCGGCGTCCTGTTCGATTGCTCCGGATTCTCTAAGGTCAGACAGAATCGGTCTGTGATCACTTCTCATTTCCGGCGCACGGGAGAGCTGCGAAAGCGCGATGAGCGGGATGTTAAGTTCCTTTGCAAGTCCCTTTAATCCTCTTGAGATTTTCGAAATCTCCTGTTGTCTGTTTTCAATTTTTCCACCTGCTTCCATGAGTTGCAAGTAGTCGATTAAAACGAGGTCGACTCCGTCCTGTTGTAGCGCAAGTCGTCTCAGTTTCGCGCGGATATCCGTGATTGAAACTCCCGATGTGTCGTCGATAAAAAGATTTTTTGATGAAAATCCATTCGCCGCCTGGCTTATTCTCTTCCAATCGTCCATGTCGAGGTCGCCCTTCAAGAGTTTCGTAAGGTCGATGTTTGCAAGTTGCGAGTAGATTCTCATTGCAAGTTGTTCTTTGCTCATTTCGAGCGAAAATATTACAACTGTCTTTCCCGCTTCTGCCGCAGCAACCGCAAAGTTCACCATGATTGCAGACTTACCCATGGAAGGCCTTGCAGCAAGAAGTATGAGGTCCGATTTTTGGAAACCCGAAAGCATTGCATCGAGGTCTTCAAATCCGGTTGAAAGTCCGGATATTCCACCCTTTAGTTTTGAACGCACCACAAGTTCTTCGGCTGTATTTTTAAGTATAAAATTTATTCTTTCCGGGTCGTTTTGAATCGAATGCAGTCCGATGTCAAGGATTTTTTCTTCCGTTTCGCTTATAATCGATTTTATATCAGCATCCGCTTTTAGCGCCTGTTCTCTCGTGTCCGTCGCAACGTCGTAGAGTCGCCTGAACAAGAATTTATTGTGAACAAGCGTTGCGACTTCCTTTGTGTTGTCACCCGAAATGTAGTTGTTTGCGATGTTTACTATGTTGTTAACACCGCCCGCTTTATCGAGATTGCCCGAAGTCATAAGGCAGTCGACAAGATTTACACGATTTATCCCCTGCCCTCTAGCGTTTAAAGAAATCATTGCATCAAAAATAATCCGATGAGCGCTATAGTAGAATTCATCGGATGAGCGAACGATTTCAAAAGCTGTGTCGACGCTTCTTGCATCTTGAATCATATTGCCTAGAAGCGTCACTTCGGCGTCAAGAGACGCCGGCAATGTCAACTCAGTTTGCATCTAGACCACCACTTCTATTTTAACATTTGCCTCAACGCTACCGTATAGTTTGATTTTTACATCATAAACTCCGGCTTCTTTAATTGCTTTCTTCAAATCAATTTTTCTCTTATCAATTTCAATGCCTTTTTCTTCACTGATTTTATTTGCGATATCGATATTTGTTACTGAGCCGAAGAGTTTTCCGGTCGAACCGCCTTTGAAATGAAGCTTAATGACCTCTTTTTCAAGATCTTTTTTCATTTCTTCAGCTTCCTTTGTGTTTTGTTCATCGAGTTCCTTCAAGCGTTGTTGCTCTTCTTCCCACTCTTTCAAATTTTCTTTACTTGCTTCTATTGCCAATTTTTTTGGGAGAAGTGAATTTCTCGCAAATCCCGGTTTTACATCTTTGATTTCTCCCTTTTTGCCAACATTTTTAACGTCTTCCAATAATATAACTTTCACTTAATTCTCCTTTTCATAATTGTCAATTGCATTTTTGAGGCTTTCCTTGGATTTTTCCAAATCGAGTTCAAGTCTGGCGCCCGCCTGTGCAAGGTGTCCTCCGCCGCCAAGAGCCTCCGCAATAAGTTGTACGTTTACATCTCCGATGCTTCTTGCGCTCAAATGTGTTTCGTTTGCTCCGACGTCAGCCAAAACAAAACTTGCCTTGACACCGTCGATTGTCAAAAGATCGTCCGCAACTTGAGCCGCCGTAAGAATAGCACTCGGTGAATTTCCTACACTTGCAATCGCATACTTGCCACTATATAGTTCGGTCGTTTCCGTTGCTTTCGCTTTATTTATAAATGTGTTGTAATCGTCTCTAAAGAGCAGTTTCACTTCCTCAGGGTCAGCGCCCATTCTCACAAGAAGTCCCGCCGCTTCAAATGTTCTTATGCCCGTTTGCACGGTGAAATTTTTCGTATCGAGCATAATTCCAGCCATAAGCGCACTCGATTCGAAGTGGGACAACTTTTTGTCCTCAATGATATATTGTAGAATTTCACTTACAAGTTCACTTGCACTCGATGCGTGCGGCTCGAGATAGACAAGCGATGGATTTTTTACAAATTCGTCAGCTCTTCTGTGGTGATCGATGACGACTATATTGTCCGCCGTTTCTGAAAGCTCCTCACTCGGACTTAAACTCGGCTTGTGGTGGTCCGTCAAAATTAAAAGGTCGCCCTTTTTGTAATTCTTGAGAGCCTCTTCAGGTGTCACAATTGATTTATAAATGTCCGGTGACTCCTCTTTCATCATCTCCATAATATTTGAAACCGCAACTGTATCGTTTCCAAGTACAAGAGATGCACTCTTTCCCATAAGTTGAACTACAGCCATCATCCCGACCGCACTTCCGATTGCGTCCATGTCCGGATTTTTGTGTCCGGAAATATAAATATTGTTCGCCTCTTTTATAAGTTCTTTGAGCGCATAACCGATAACTCTCGCCTTGACCTTTGTGCGCTTTTGAACCGCCTTTGTCTTGCCGCCGAAATAATCGTATCCGTTTTCAAGAACCACAACCGCTTGGTCACCCCCACGTCCGAGAGCGATGTCAAGCGCACTTCTTGCCTTGCCGTATTTTTGAAGAGGTGTCTCTCCAATGTCCGAAACACCGATTGAAAGAGTGATTGGAATTGTATTTCCAACTTCGATTTCTCTAACCTTGTCCAAAATATCGAACTTTTTATTCTTTATTTTATTAAAATTTTCTCTGTCGAGTCCGATTAAAAACTTGTCCGGCTCATACTTTCTCACAAAACCGTTGTGCTCACTAAAATAATTTGTGATACCGGTATCTATTACAGATTGAACTTTCGCACGATATGACTCATCGCCAAGCCCCTTTACCTCATCGAGATTGTCCACGAAAAGATAAAGCGCAACGAGTCCTTCCTTTGTGTACAGTTTTTTTAGATTATTATACTCAGTAATGTCCGACATATAAAGCACATATCTTTCGACCTCGCCGTTTCTTAAAATCTTGTCGGTATAACCCTTGTACATCCTGTCCTTGAATGTAAAAGTGAAATCGTCCTGCTCCTTTTCGAATTCGGAAATATTTATCGCAGGAATCATCTCATTTATCTTTGCATTTCTAGGAATCTCTCCCAAAATTTTTGAAAACGGATCGTTTTGCCATGTGATTACTCCGTTTGAATTGAGCATCGCCATCGGATATGGCATATTAAAAATCGCATGCGCAGTAACGCTTTTTAATTCCTCTTCTTCTCGCTTTTCGGAAGTGGTCTCCTCTTCAACTCTCTCCTCATGCAAACTCACATCTCGCGAAATCAAATAAGCGAGCGCTAAAAGAGCGAGTCCTCCGAAAATTGGCTGATAAATAAATGCCGGAATCAAAACTATAATCATCAAAATCACATACGGATATGTGGTTTTAAAATATTTCAATATCCAATTTCTTAAAGCTAATAAAAAATCCTTCATATAGCCTCCTTTGAGAGTATAAAATCTATATACCATCATTATACAACAAATACTTTATCTATTCAACTTGAATGATGAAGGGTTTTATTTGCGGTTATTTTCGCGATAAACACTTGATTCAATATTTCAGTCGTTGCGACATATTTACCAATATGTCTCACTCCTAAAATATTTCATCTAAGTGTTTCTCATCGAAAATCCCTCGCAAATAACGGTGAAGATGGATTTTCGAAATTGGATGGGGTTTTTGGGTTCTATATTTTATGTAATCAGCGTTGTTGGTGGGGATGTAAATTGTTTGAACGGCATATATGGCGGCAGGACACACAGTGCCTGCCGTTACAGATGCGTGCACATGCATATATAATTGTAAAAAGATATACAAAATTTCAAATACGCAAAAAAAGAACCGGCAATCACCGGTTCCCATATAAACCACAATTTGCGAAGATATTATAATTCTATAAATTTATGTCGGCGATATAAATTTATATGCATGCAAAAATCTATGATTCCCTTTTTGAATACGGTAGGTGTAACTCACTCGTAAAAAATTTAATCGCCATTATGTCAGTGTTACATTTTCTGCAATTTATATTCCCTGTTATTTGCGATGATATTTTGATGAGAAACGGTTGTATGGAGTGTTTTTGGAGTGAGGCATATTGATAAATATGTCGCAACGACGAAAACACGGAATCAACCGTTTATCGCAAAATAGCACGCAAATAAAAAACTAATCTGCATTAATTACGTTTCTCTTAACTTCCAGTATCTTGTTCATCGCCACACTCACCTCATCCAGTCCAATGTCCAAGTAAAAGTCGAGCATTTTCGGGTCGGCGCCCATTGCACCGCAAATGCCGACTTCGATGTCGTTCTTTTTTGCGCCTGCGACTGTTAGTTCGATGAGGCGTTTGATTGCGGGGTGATAGTCATCACGCATGTGTGCGATTTCATTGTTTGTACGGTCGATTGCGAGGGTGTAGCTCACAAGGTCGTTTGTCCCGATTGAGAAGAAGTCGACATATTTTCCGAGTTCATCAGCGATGATTGCTGCCGCCGGAGTTTCAATCATGATGCCCAGTTTAAATTCTTTAAAGTGTCTCTTTTCATTTTTCAATTCTTCGAGACACTCGTCAATTATTTCTCTGGTTTCAAGAATTTCCTTCGGCGAGATGACCATCGGAAGCATGACGCGCAAATCTCCGTAGTAAGACGCTCTCAAAAGTGCCCTGAGCTGCGTTTTAAAAAGTTCTCTTTCAGCAAGCGAGAGCCTTATTCCACGAAGTCCCATTTGTGGGTTGTCCTCTTTTTTTAGGTCGAGATAGTCCACTTGTTTGTCGGCGCCTATGTCCATTGTGCGCACAATTACCGGTCTATCTTTCATCGAGGTGACTGCGAGTTTATATGCTCTATATTGTTCTTCTTCATCCGGCGGATTCTTTCTTCCGAGATACAAAAATTCACTCCGAAATAGTCCGATTCCTTCCGCTCCGTTTTTATTCGCTTCCTCCGCTTCAATTTCGGAGCCGATGTTTGCGTACACATTCAGCTTTTTCCCGGACTTTGTCACGGCGCTTTTCGAGATATATTCTTTCAGCTCTCTCGCCTTTTCCATTTCTTTTTCAATCTTTTTTTCGTAACTCGAAAGCACATCTTCCTCCGGCTCGACAATGAGTTCTTGGGATTCTGCGTCAAGGATTGCAAGTTTTCCGTCGAGGCTGTAAATATTTCTGCAATCGAGACTTATCAGCGCCGGAATGCCGAAATTGTTCGCCAAAATCGTCGTGTGCGAAGTTTTCGAGCCGCGAAGAGTTGCGATTCCCTTGATTTTCCTGAAATCCATCTCAAGCGTTTCCGAAGGATACAGTTCGTCCGAAACAAGAATATATTCCTCGTTCATGTCTTCCGCTTTTTTCCCGAGAAGATTCTTTATAACTCGTGTCATAATGTCTTCGACGTCGTTTGCGCGCGCTCTGAAATATTCGTCTTCCATATCGATAAAGATTTGTTTGAGATCTTCTTTTGCGCGATAAACCGCATACTCCGCTGTGAAGTCATTGTCTATATAATTTTCTACAGTTCCTGAAACTTCAGGATCCGAAAGCATTTCAAGATGCGCCTCGAAGATTTCTCTCTCGTCGCCGTCGACACCGCTCATTATATTTTCGATTTGATTCTTTGCATTTTCAAAAGCCTCGAGACTCCTCTTCTTTTCGATTTCAATTCCCGCGCCTTTCTTCTCCTCGATTTCCTCTTCCCTTTCAAGCACTTTTATTTTCGAAATGCTGATTCCGCTCGAAACGGAAATGCCGTTTATTTTTTGCATATTTCTTCTCCTCGTAAAAATATTCTTTCAATGTTTAGCTCGTCGTCAAGCACAAGCAAGTTTGCAACATTGCCCTCTCTGATAGTTCCGACTCGCCTGTCGATGCCCAAAAGTTTTGCCGGATTTGTCGTTGCCGCTCTTATCGCATCTTCTTCCTTTATACCCGCCTTTATTGCATGTTTCATACAATCAAAAAGATTCGTTGCGCTTCCTGCAATAGTGTCCGTGCCCTTTATTGTCGCCTTGTTTTTCACCTTTACAATTTTTTGACCGCCCAGCATATACTCGCCGTCCGAAAGTCCCGTCGCCTCGTTCGAATCGGAAACGAGAATCATCTTCGTGTTTCCGAACATTTTAAAAATAAGTCGAATTATTGCATCGTGAATATGAACTCCGTCGGTTATAAGTTCGGCGGTGCTTCCGTTTTCGATTGCCGCCGGAATAACTCCCGGTTTTCTGTGGTGAATGCCGGGCATTGCGTTAAACGTGTGCGTCAAATGCGAAAAACCGTTTTTGTATGCGTCGACCGCTTCGTCATATGTCGCATTTGTGTGCGCAACAGAAAGCACATATTTGTCGCCGAGTTTTTTTGCAAATTCCATCGCTCCGTTTATCTCAGGCGCAATGCTTATAATTCTTAAAAGCCCGCCGCTCTTTTCGTCGAGCCTTTCGACCATTCCGACGTCCGGCTCCATCAAATATTTCGGATTTTGCGCGCCGATTTTGTCCTTACTTATAAACGGTCCCTCCATATGAATGCCGACAACTTCGCTATATCTGTTGTCGTATTCTCCTATTGATTTAAAAATGCCGTCAAGAATTTCCTCATTAAAAGTCATAGTCGTCGGACAAAATTGCGTTATGCCGTGCTCCAAATTATATTTTGCAATCGTTTCAATCGAGCCCACTTCTCCGTCGGAGCTGTCCTTTCCCATCGCACCGTGCGTGTGTATGTCCGTGAGGCCCGGAATAATTCTTTTCCCCGAAAGGTCAAATCCGTCCGCCATAATTTCGTCCATAATAAATTTAATTTTTCCGTCTTCAATCCATAAATCTTTTCTTTTATATTTTCCGCCAATGAAAACGGCGGCGTTTTTTAATAGCATAAAATCAACTCCCAATTAAATTATACCCATAAATTTTAAAGATATACATACATATTTGTGATAAAGTGTTTATATGCCACCGTTTCTTGGTATAATATATGTGAGGATGTGTATAGGAAACTATTTCACATTTTAAAAAAATTATAAAGGAGGGTTTCTATGAAAAACCTACAAAAACTAGGCAAAGCCATGATGCAACCTGTAGCAGTTCTTCCTATAGCTGCACTTTTGGTCGGCATCGGCTATTGGATTGACCCGGTCGGCTGGGGCGGTTCAAACAAGCTTGCAGCCATTCTTATCAAATCAGGCACAGCAATTTTAGATAATATTCCTATTATATTCGCAGCAGGTATTGCATACGGCCTTTCAAAAGACAACAACGGAGCCGCTGCTCTTGCGGGACTTGTTTCATTCCTCGTGTTAAAGCAAATTTTAAACCCTGGAACAGTTGCAATGCTTAAAGGTCTTGATGCAAACGCTGCCGACTATGCTGACCAAATGAAATACATTTCAAACGAACTTGGTTTTGCTGTAGTCGAAAATGCATTGACCGGAATTTTATCGGGACTCGTCGGAGCGTTCAGCTACAACAAGTTCTATGACAAAAAATTACCGGATGCTCTTGCATTCTTCAGCGGTAGAAGAATGACCCCGATCGTTGCATCATTCATCATGATCTTCGTATCAATCATTCTCTACTTCGTATGGCCTGTTGTTTTCGCAGGACTTGTAAAATTCGGTAACTGGATGATCGGACTCGGCGCACTCGGCGCAGGACTCTTCGGATTCTTCAACAGACTTTTGATTCCGTTCGGTCTACACCACGCATTAAACTCGGTATTTTGGTTCGACATAATCGGTATCGGCGACCTTACAAACTTCCTAAATGGAGCACAAGCTCTTGAAGCAGGAACAGCTGTAAAAGGTGTAACAGGAATGTATCAAGCAGGATTCTTCCCGATCATGATGTTCGGACTTCCTGCAGCAGCACTCGCAATGTACACATGTGCAAAACCTGAAAAGAAAAAAGAAGCAATGGGCGTTCTTTTGGCAGGTGCGATCGCATCATTCGCAACAGGTGTTACAGAACCTCTTGAATTCTCATTCATGTTCCTCGCTCCTGTTCTATACCTCGTTCACTCAATTTTAACAGGTATCTCACTTGCAGTCGCAACACTCTTGAAATCAACGGCAGGCTTCGGATTCTCCGCTGGTGCAGTTGACTTTATACTCTCACTTAAAAACCCGGTTGCAAATAAACCGTGGCTATTGATGCTCATGGGTTTAGTTGCATTTGTTATTTACTTTGTTGTGTTCAGACTTTTCATAAAGAAAATGGACCTCAAAACTCCGGGAAGAGAAGATGACACTGCCGAAACAGTTAAAACTGCAAAGGTTACATCTGCAAAATCAGGCAATGACAAATTTAGAAAACAAGCTGAAACAATCATTGCAGGTCTCGGCGGAATCGAAAATATCTCATCTTTCGACTATTGCACAACAAGAATAAGAGCAACCGTAAATGACCCGACAAAAGTAAATGACGCACAAATTAAATCATCCGGTGCATCCGGACTCATAAAACCGGACGCAAAATCCATCCAAGTTGTAGTTGGCCCACAAGTACAATTTGTATATGATGAAATGGTGAAGATGTCATAATGCTCGGACTATTTAAAAAAGCAATAAAAATCTACGCTCCGATGAACGGAAATGTAGTTGACATAACCGAAATCGACGACCCTGTTTTCTCACAAAAAATGGTCGGCGACGGCGTTGCTATAATTCCTGAATCGATGGATGTGCTCGCACCGATGGACGGAGAAATAACACAATTCTTCGAAACGGGACACGCCTTTTCAATCAAAAACGGCGACACGGAAATTCTCGTTCACGTCGGAATGGACACGGTCGAACTGAAGGGCGAAGGATTTACAAAAATCAAAAAAGTTGGCGACACAGTTAAACACGGCGACGTAATTTTAAAAGTCGACCTTCAAAAAATCGAAGAAAACGGCAAAAAAATTGACACCCCTATCGTCGTGATGGACGCAGAAAACAGAGAAATAAAAAAAATAACGGGCGCTGCAACAGCAGGCGAAACCGTTATCATGGAAGTAAAATAAGAGATGGAGTCCAAATCGGGCTCCATTTTTTTGCGCATAAAAAAAGCAGGCATCAAAACCTGCTTTTTGTTGTTCGAATCAATCCTCGAAACCTGAGGCAGAATCTGCGGTAACTATCGTCACCACGACAAGTCTCAAATTCTTTCGCTCGTACGAGCAAGTAACAAGATTTACGATTCTGTCCTCTTCTTTTAAATTGTAATTTGCGTCGTAAAGTGCATTCTTTCGAATCGTGTCGTAAAACTCTTTGCGCTTGTTAAAATCGTCATAATCCCTCGGATTAATATATTCATCGCCCGAAATGAGCGCCGAGAGCACGGCTTTTGTTTTAAAACTTTTGCCGTCCGTGTAAAAAGTAAAACCGTCAAACTTCGGCTTTGCCTTAAACTCGTTTAATGTTGCAAACATACTCTCATCCTCCATCATGTGACCGTAAATCATCACAAAAGGATCATGCGCATCTTCGTTTCGGTAGTCCATAAAAATCGAACCCACGATATTTCTCTTTCCGTCAGCGCCCGTGTACAAATACTTTGTATTGTTGTCGGTCTTTACGACGGGATAGTCGATGTGCCCCTCATCCGACTTTATCCATAAAACAATCTCATTGTTTATGTTCCTCAGCTTGTCAAAATCGGGGCCGTTCGACTGCTCAAACTTATCTTCGTCGATTTTGGAAATCTTTTTCTCGCTCGAAACATCAAAAGATATTTCTCGAATTTTCGAGTAAGTTTCCGCACCGATTTTTTCATCTCGCTTGAGCTTTATGAGCGAATAAATTTCGTATGCAAGAAATATCGATACGATGACTATTAAAATGTTTATAAGAGTCTTTTTAAACTTCACTTTCACTCACTTACTTTACATATAATTTTTTCTTGAGAACGCAAAGTCCGAGAAGCATAATAAATCCGAGCCAAATATTCATCATTTCTAATTTAACGCCTGTCTTCGGCAAATTCGGTTCACCCGGTCTTCCAGGGTAACCCGGTTGATTCGGTTCGTTTGGATTTATCGGTTCATCCGGTTCTTCAGGTTTATCCGGTTCTTCAGGTTTGCCCGGTTCTTCAGGTTCTTCCGGTTCTTCAGGTTCTTCCGGCTCTTCAGGTTCTTCCGGTTCTTCAGGTTCTTCAGGTTCTTCAGGTTCTTCCGGTGGATTGTTCGGCTTCTTGTAGTTTTCAGCCTTCAATACAAAACCGAGAGCATCCTTTTCATCAAACTTAAATACTTTTCCTGTGTAACCGTCTATTTGTTGTTCTTCCACTTCATAGGTGTATGAAAGAATCTTAACAGTTACTTTTCCTTTTTCATCAACTTCTTCAATTCTCTTGAATAATGGTAAGTGATTTACTTGATCGACAAATTTATTCTTTTCGTTTAAAGTAAGACCTTTGTCGAGTTTAATTCTTTCGACAACTTCGCCGTCTTCATCTTTAACAATTTGCCAAATATCAAATTGAACTTCCGGTCTGTCTTTCTTGATTTCTTCGCCATTTGCTTCAAAGAATTCCTTGAAAAGTTTTATAAATCTTTCTTTTTCAAGATAAACAGTAACGGTATTTGACTTATCAACCTTGTTTTCAAAGTACATATTTTTGTCTTTGTCTGTCAAATTGTCAAGGTTAAAGAAGTCTTTTGCATCGCCGAGAACAACATCTTTGCCGTCTGTTCCGGTGTATATAACTTTTCCGTTTTCGATTCGTGCATCGAGTTCCGGAATCATCATCGGAAGAATGAATTCTCTCGATTCATTGTATGGGAATCCTGTTTCCGGTGGATTGATTTTAATGCCTTCGACTTTTGCAAGACTGATATTTTGTTTTTGCATTTCAGCTTTTGAATAGAATTCATCTCCAACTTTGTATTTGACTGTAAATCCATCCTTTTCTTCAACAAAATCTCTTAGTACAGGACGTAATCCTTTGTTGCCATTAAACAAGTCTTCAAGTTGCCATTCCGTATCCGTTTGCTCAAATCCGGTGTTGATAAGTCCCTTGTTGTCGAGATAGTATTTAATCTTGTAGTTGAACTTGTCACCGAATTTCAGTGTTGCCGAGCCCTTAAACCATTCGCCGGCTTCGTCTTTATTAATAACTTTGCCGTCTTTATCCAAGAGTTGCAAGTACTTGTTGACATTTGCATTATGACCGTCGGTAATGGTAATAGTTTTTGTACCGAAAAGGAATTCTGCTTCATTTCCAAAACCGCCCTTATTTGTATAAGGTTGACCTTGGTTGTTGTTATCTTCGCTTTCCTTATACTTTTCCTTGTTTACAAGAAGATTTGTGATTTTTAATTTCATTTGATTCTTTGAGCCGTGCGGTGCTTCAAAATAAGGTAACCAAGCAAGTATCGCTCTTTGTCCGTCTTTGATATTTTCACCGAGAGCTGCTCTTAGAACTTTTGCCTTGTCGGCATCTGTTTTTTCAAGTTTAGCTAAATAAGCTTTAACATCTTCAGTATAAACATATTCGATACCGTTTTTAAATTTCTCAATATCGAGTGTTTTATTTGCACCGTTTGCATAAATTCCGTCATTTACTTCAACAGTAACTGTTGAATCTTTTGTAAATTCAAAAATATCAGGTAGGATATCGATGATTAAACCGTTGTTGTATTTGTAGTATCCGTCTGTGGTGTAATCATCTTTATTAATTTCTGATTTTTCACCTTTCAACGCATCTTCAAGTTCTTTTTGGTCTTTCTTCATCTTGTCCACAGTCACGTCAATTGTGAAGTCGACTTTCTTGTCGGTGTCTTCGCTGACATTCACCTTGTCGGTATCCGACTTTTTGTCAACTTTCGGATTTTCTTCATCTGGAGTTTTTGGTGTTGGCTCATAGGTCAATTCAAATTCAGATTCCGCTTCCATTTCTTCTTGAGCTTCATCTTCGCCTTCTTTTGGCTTAGAACTTCCGTCGCTTCCTGCAGTTTCAATACAATGACCTAAAATTCCGTGACGACAGATTTTCTTCTTCCAGCCGTCTTCGTTTCCGAAAATTGCAGAATCCGAATTGCCGCCAATCAAGAAAAAGTTTGCCTTGTTTCCATACATTGCACGGTTGTAACCAAGCTTACTCATATAATATCCCGCAATGTCTATCGGGCTGTTTACGAGTTCTTTGTATGCTTCTGATTTCTTGACTTTTTCATTCGTAATCTTGTCTTCAATCTTTGTTACATTACCATCTTTGTCCACTATATAGTACGGATTTAACGGTTGTCCCTTTGAATCAAGAATAGGAGCTAAGTCTTTAAAATCTAAGTCTTTTCCAAGAGTAACAGTGTATTTGCCACGACCGTATTCTTCGTCTTCGTTTACAGTTACAAGAGGTTTGATTTCAATTTCTTTAGATGTAATCTTTTCATTAACTCTTCCGTAAGCTTCAGCCATGACTTCTCTAAAGAAATCTTCATCTCGCATTTGTTTCTTAAATTGTTCATCCGACAATTTCTTTTCAGTCTTGATTTTTCCAATCGCTTCTTGGACATATTTGTCCTTGTTGGTCAAAGCATTTCCGAATTCGTCGGTGTATGGGATGTCAATTTCAGGAATGATAACGGATGTGATGCCGATTTTTTTGGTCTTTACCTTTTCCGTTGCCCCGCCGATAACGGTATTCTGATTAAATATAAACCTGATTGCATTGAATCTGAAATCGTCAAATTTGTAATCGCCTTTGCTGTTATCAAGATATCCGAGTTCAGCTTTTTTAATTTCTTTAATAATTGAGTCTTTGATTTTTGTAAGCTCAGCATTTAATTCTTGACCTTCACCTGTCAAAGCCTCAATCATTGATTTGAATTTTTTGTTTAATACATTGTAACAATCTTTTGAATATAGCTTTTTAACAAGTTTATCAAAAGAACTTTTTAAACTATCTGTTGAAGTTGCGTCAAGTTTCTTTGCTTCATCAATCGCGTCTTTAATATCGTTTTGATACTTTTCTTGTACCGGACTTTCGAATTTATGAGTTTTGTCATTTTCAACCTTTTTATAGAAAGCGTTCAAAACTTTAATTCTAATTTGTCCCTTGACTGTGTCACGAGTAATTTGGTACTTGATTCCGTTTTGTTCAATTTCAACTGATTTCTTGTCACCAAGTGCTTCCAGAATCTTTTCAGAAGTTAATGTGAAACCATCTTCTGCAGCTGTAAAGATTTTTTTGGTATAGAATGAATTTACGCCGAATTGAATTTCTTTTATTTGATCAATAAAGAAATATTCTTCCGTTCCTTCAAACGCTTTTTCTTTGTAATTTTCATCCTTTTTCTTCTTAGCTTTTTCAGCATTTTCCCAATCTTCTTTAGCTTTTTCCCAGATTGTTTTTTTGTCATTTACGATGATTTCATCATAAACAAGACGATTGTCCATATTCGAATCTGTAACTACGATGCTTTCGTCTTTATTTTCAGGGAACAATGCTCCGCCCGGATTGTTGAATCCGACTTCCCAAAGTAGAGAACGTTCAATCTTTGTTTCTTTGCCTTCTTTATCAAGAATTACTAATTCTTTCTTGTCATTTAAAGCAAATTTTGCTCCGTCATAAAGTCTTCCGAGTTCAGATTGAATCTTATCGAGAATCAAAATATCTTTTTTGTTATTATCGTCTTTTCTGTCAAGTCCCAACAAATATTCGATATACTCGTCTCTTGTTTTTTGGTCACTTTCTTCGCGATAGAATATATTAAAGAAATTGTAGTCCGGACTTTCAAGAAGTTCCTTCGGCGGATTCTTGAAGAATGACACTGGAGTACCTTCCTTAATCTTTAAAGTAAAGTATTTGTCGACAGATTTTGTTTGAGCTTCTTCGCCCTTTTCGTTCTTAAAAATAGATGTTTCGATAAATCTTGGATTTTCGTCGCTTTCTTTTTCTTCATGATCAAAAGCCTTGTTCGGTACTAAATATTTTGCAGCTATATCCGCATGAAGTTTGTAAACAACCTTTTCCCCAGCTAGGAAGCCCGGGAATTTAATTTGGAATTTCGCATTCTTTACCGCTTCGTAGATGTCTGTTTCATCCGTCAGCTTTTCATATTCATTGCCCTTGTCATCTTTAAGAATTTGAACAACTCTTCCGAAATTGTTTAATGACAATACGTAAACTTTTTCTGTTTCATTGACGTTTACATAATATTCAAAACCTTCTTTTGAAGTTCTCTTAACATAAGTGTTTCCTCCAACGGTTACATAATCTTCAGGTTTTATGCTTCCATGGTAAACTTCTGTACCTTCTTCAATAGGTTCATTCTTGTCGCCGTTTTTATAAGAGTCGACGATTTTGAAAACTGCGTCTAAAGTTTTGAAATGTGTGTAGAACTTTTTGCCTACCAAGCCTTTATCGTCGTCTTTAATTCCGACAAATTTTTTGCCGTCAAAATAATATTTTCCGACAATGCCCTCATATTCCTTTTCATCAGTGATAATAGAATTGTCGCTATTAACAAATTTTTTGCCTTTTTCGACTTTTAGATTTGTTCCGTCAGTTTCCTTTGTTTCTTTGCCTTTTTTGAAAGTATATTTTTCAGATGCTTTTTTTACTTCGATATCATCCAAAACATTTCCGAACTTGTCAATCAAGACAAGGCCTTTTTTGTATTTGAGACCGGCTACGATATATTCTGCTTTGTTGAACACAGCATTTTTGACTTCTTTTAGATTTTTCTTTTGTTCTTCTGTAGGATTTACTATTACATTTCCTTCATTATCTTTTAGAATTTTACCGTTCTCATCAACATAAGCTATTTCGAAACCTTTATATTCTTTGTCAGAACTATTCTTTCCGGTATATTTATTCTTTTCATCGAATATTCCGTCTTCAATAACGGTTCCGCCATAAACATCTTTATCGCCATCTTTTACAATGATTTGGTCGCCTTTAAAAGTCGGTGTGACGTCAATGTCTGCTTCATCATCTTTATTGGAAACATTTCCTTCATAGACATCTTTTTCCTCTTCGTAAGAAATAAGTTTTCCGTCATTAAAGATATATGTTGTGCCTTCCTTTTTAAGCTTTCCATCTTTAAATTCTTCAACCCATTCATCTGTTCCGTCGGCATTCTTTTTATAAAGTTTGCCGTCTTTTACTACGAATGTTACATTACCTTCGTCATCAGTTATTTCATAATATTCTTCTGTAATAACATCATGAGTTTCGCCTTTTTCATCAACATAAACTTTCTTTCCTGCTTCTTCCAAGATTTTATCCTTGAGTTCCGCTTTGGTAAGTTTTTCTCCGTTATAAATAAGATTGCCGTCTTCATCTTTCTTAAGATTTCCACCTATACTTTCCATTCTAAGTTTTAAGGTGTAACTTCCATCCTTGTTGTCTTGATATTCAAGTCCGGATTTATAAAGATATTTAGCAAAACTTTCATTGTATTCCGGGTATTCCGGAAGTTTAATCTTGATTTCCACATAAGACAGCGGCAATGTTTCGCCGTTATTGGAGTTTACAATGACATTGTCAATGTATCCGTCTGTTTGTTTGATAAATGTAAAAATATCAAAAACTTTCTTTGTGTTTTTGTCCACAACTCCGTCGGTCGTATCGCCCGCATCAATTTCTTCCGGCTTTTTCTGATCTTCCGTTCCGATTGTTCCGATGTTTGCATCGTCAAAACCTTTTTTAGTAATGAGGAATTTTTTGGTTACTTTTTGCTTTCCCGCATTCATTTCGATTTCAAAACCTTCATGGAATGCCGCTTTAAATGCCGGCAAATTCATTTCAATTTGAGCAATTGTAAATTTATCGCTTGTAGTAAATGAATATGTGCCGTCGCCATTATCTTTAAGAGTGAATCCTTTTCCATCTTTGGTTCTTACAAGATCTTTAAGGACTGCATCCGGAATCTTTTTATCCGTTTTATTTGGTTTGATGGTAAAAGTAAAGTCTCCACCATCATCTTTCCTTACTTCAATCAAAAGATTTGCGCTTGTATTGTCCGGAATGTAGTAGGTCTCGTCTTTATCTTTAAGCTCAGGACCTGCAGTGCTTCCATCCAATGGATACACTTTGATTTCAGGTTGCCCGTTTGTGTATTGAGGAGTAATTTCTCCTTTATCTATCGCTGCATCCAAAGCATCCTTTGCTTCTTTATAAGCCTTTTGACGCTTTTTCAGTTCTTCCGGCGTTACACCATCTTTTTCAGGATCCAAAGCATCTTTTAAAGCCTGTCTTGTCGCCTCATATTTTTTAAAGACATCGTTCTCTGCTTCTTTGACACGCGGGATTTCATAGTCCTTATTGAAATCATCCTTAGCTTTCTTTTCTTCATCTGTCAATTTTCTCGGCGGATTGAATTCTCCAAGAAGTTTATTGAGTTTATCAATGTCTTCCTGATTCAATTTTCCATCTCGCCTGTCAGATTGAATCTTGTCGTAAAGCTCTTGAATCTCCTTATATTGACCGTTTCTCTTCGAGTCGGTAAAACTATTCACAACCTCTTTGTCGAGCTTTTCTTTTCCATCCGCTTCAACTTTTTCCAAATACTTTTCATTGTATTCCTTTTGAAGCTCAGCTTTTTTCTTATCATCCTTTTCAGCATCGATTTGAGCTTTCAATTCACTTAAATCTTTGTCTGCATTAGGATCGATTTCCGGCCCTTTCGGTGTTTCTTCTTCAGGTTTTGATTCTTCTTCCGGTGTTTCTTCTTCCGGTGTTTCCTCTTCCGGTGTTTCTTTTTCCGGTTTAGATTCTTCCGGGTTAGATTCTTTCGGTGTTTCTTCCGGTTTTGGTTCCTTCGGTTTCGGTTCTTTTGTACCGTCACCTTTCGGTTCTTCGCCTGTTACAGGTTCAGATGTTTCACTTTCCCCGGCTTTTGGTGCAGCATTTAAAACGGGAGTTTTATTTTCTTCACCGTCTTTATTCTCTTCACCTTCTAAAACCTCTTCGCCATCACCATTGTCTTTAATCGGTTCAGCATTACTCTTTGTTTCCTCTCCTTCTTCATCGGGAGAAAGATTAGAATTTTCGACGACGTTCACATTTGTTTCGTCATCAATTTGAGCAAAAATCTCTTTTGTTCCGAACATAAAAATCGCAACAAAAATCGATAAGATCACTACTTTTAATTTCTTGTTCATTTTTCTCCCCTCCTTTCTTTTTAATATTATTGCACTAAGAAATATTTCTTATGATTTATTTCTTTTGCAATTAGTTATATATACCCAATTTTTTAATAACTTTACCATAGCTTTTCTCTTTGTTTATCTTGTGTTTTTACTCTTTTATCAATATATATTTTGTTTATTTTGATATTATTATTTTATAGACTATTTTAATTTTATTACTCTAAATTTATATTTAGTTTTTATCATTATATGTAATATTTCGATAATTATTTATCCACTATCTTTTCCATTATGTATTTATATGTTTAATTTATAATTATTTCAAATTAGTTAATTATTAAAAAAAGCAGGTGTCAAAACCTGCTTAAATCTTTACATAATATTCACTATTTTTATTTCCCCGTTTTTTATTTTTTGCGTTTTAATTTTTTTGTTTTCATATCCAAGCACGAGTTGTATAAAACCTTCGTGCGTGAAAACCACAATGTCGCCTTCATAATCTTTTATTTTATCCAAAAATATTTTCACTCTTTTAAATGCATTTTGAAAACTCTCACCGCTCGGCGGGGCGGTTCTGTCCGGTCCCAACATCCATTCGTTCAAACTCTCGCCGTAATGTTCGATGTTTTCTTTGAAAGTCCTTCCGACGAGGTCGCCGAAATCTATTTCATTTACATATTTTGTCACGCGAAGTTTTTCATAATCTTTTTTATGGAGAACATATTTCGCGGTCTCCTGCGCTCTTTTGTATTCGCTCGCAATAAAAATCGGATTTTTAAGTTTCAGCTTGTTAAATTCTCTTCTCGTATTTTTTGTGCGAAGTTTTCCAATCGTCGCAAGTTTTACTTCTTTTCCGGCAAATGTATGCGTCAAATTTCCAACCGACATTTCATGCCTTATTAAAATCAAACGACACATATAAACACCATCCCTATAATTTCAACCGTTTCAACAATCGCTCCGTAGATGTCGCCGTTCAGTCCACCAATTTTTTTCTTTGCCCAAAGTGCCATAAGGTTTGAAGCCACGATCGCAAGTGCAATGAAGATGAGCGATTTTATATTTAGAATTGCACAGATTATAAGCGTTACAATAAATCCGATTGTCCAGAATATGCGCGGGTCGGAGCTGTGAAATGTGTAGCCGAGTCCGCTTTTTTTCGTGGTTTCATAAAACGATAGCACAAGGCCTGCGGCAATTCTTGCAATTGTCGGCGGCAAAACGAGGAGCCAAACATTTTTTTCAATCATAATAAATTCTTTAAGCATTTCAAATTTGATTAAAAGCACGAATACAATTGTCATAACTCCGAAAGCACCGACGTGGCTGTCTTTCATTATTTCCAATGTCTTCTCTTTGTCCCTCATCGAGAAAAATCCGTCCGCCATGTCGCTTATGCCGTCGATGTGCATTCCGCCGGTTATGAATATCCATATGATTAAAATTATTATTGCAACAACTGCGGAAATCACATCAAACCGGTTAAAAAGCATAAGAAAACCGGCAAGAATTACACCGATAAATGCACCAACAAGTCCGAACCACATGAGGCTCCTTCTCAAATTTCCCGTGTCCCACTCGACATTTATCGGGAGATATAGTCTCGTTAAAAACTGAAATGCGACAACCAGTGATTCTAAAATCTTCATTTCAGTCTCACCTCAATTCCCATACAAACCAAATAAGCTCTGTCGCATTTTGCGGCGACCTCTTTGTTTATTGTCCCGATTAAATCGCGATATACTCTTGCAACTTTCGACTCCGGAATTATGCTCATGCCCACTTCGTCCGTCACAATCACGAGTTCCTTGTCGTTTTCTCTCGCCCAATCGAGCAAATGCTCGAGCTCTTTTCGCACTTCGAGAATCGTTTCTTCAATCGATTCATCGCTCAAATCGTCTGCAGTCTTTGAAAACATAATATTTGAAATGAACACTCCGAGCGAATCGAAAAGCACATATTTTTCGTCGCCCGAAAGTCCGTCAAATTTTTTCAAACATTCCACGGTGCGCCAATTTATGCTCGACTCCTCGCGGCGCTTCACATGTTTTTTTATCCGAAGATCCATCTCGTCGTCGAAATTTTCCGCAGTCGCAATATAAATCGCGTCACCTTTTATAAGGCTCTCCGCAAATTCCGACTTTCCGCTTCTCGCGCCTCCCGTAACGATACTAATCATTTTTCTCTCTTATATTTACAAGCACGTCCGAAAGTATTTCGATTTCTTCATATCTTCCCATATTTCTCATGAGATAGACCGCCGTGTCCAAAATTTTAAAAAGGAGCATACATCCCGTTCCTTCTCCAAGGCGCATCTCAAGGTCGAGTGTCGGGTGAAGACCGAGTTCGTTAAACACGAGTTCCACTTGCTTTTCTCTGCTTTTGTGGCTCGGAATAATATAGTCGATGACGTGTTCGTTCATTCTTACCGCAACAAGCGCTGCAACTGCGGAAATAAATCCGTCGATGACCGCAACTTTTTTGTGCTTTGCTGCGCCCAAAAATACACCGACCATCCCGCAGATGTCATATCCGCCGACACATGCGAGAATTTCGAGAGGAGTCTTGTTGTATAAGTCATATTTTTTTATCGCTTCGTTCACGACATTCACTTTATTTTGAAGACCTTCATTTGTAACGCCGGCGCCAAGTCCGCAAGTCGTTTCGCCGTCCGTTTTTAAAAGTGCTGCAAGAACTGCCGCAGAAGTTGTAGTATTTCCGATTCCGAGTTCGCCCGTTCCAAAAATGTCAATTCCCTTTTTCACTAGTTCGTCGACCATATAAATTCCGGTTTCGATTGCTTTTTTTGCTTCTTCGACAGTCATCGCCGGTTCTTTTCTGAAATTTTTGGTTTCGCTGTTTATTCTGAAGTGTAGCACATTTTCGTGGTCGATTTCACGCCTTGTTCCGAGGTCCACAACATAAATTTCAGTGTCCGATTCGAGACACATATTTGCGGCACACGTCTTTCTTTTTGCCATTGAATAAACAAGTTGACTTGTAAGATCCGGATAACCACTCGAAATATTTTCCTCTATAATTCCATTGTCCGAAGCCATAACTATGAGTGCTCTGCTTTTGACAAGCGGAAAAATATTTCCTTGAATGCCCGCGATTTTTATTGTAAGTTCTTCGAGTTCTCCCAACGAGCCGGTCGGATGCGCAATGCTGTCCCACTCTTTTCTCGGAAGTTCGTATGCTTTTTTGTCAACTCCCGCAATACTTGCAATTGTTTCTTCTAAAAGTCCCATCAATATTCCCCCAATAATTTTATTAATTCATCCATACTTTGAATGCCGTTTTCTTCTTCCGCTTCAATCATAACCACTTTTATGCCCGCTTTTTTTGCGGCGATAAGTTTTTCTTTCGTTCCCGAGCCCTCACCGCTGTTTTTTGTTACGAGATAGTCGGCACCGTAAGTGTTTATAAGCGCTGTGTTTAATTCTTCATCAAAAGGCCCGAGCATCGCGCAGATGTCCTTCATAGGAACTCCTAGCGCCGAAATTTTTTCAATGCTTTTAACGCTCGGAAGAATTCTGAAAATCATTCTGCTGTCGTTTTTCACTCTCAAAAATCTTTCGCACTCGTTCACACCCGTCGTGAAAAAATATGTTCCCGGGTGCGACGAGACAAATTCCTCCGCTTCGTCGTAACTCTTAACATAAATAATGTCTTCGTCCGAAAAACTTGCGACCTTTCTGTTGAACCGCACAAAATCTATATTATATTTTTTTGAAAATTCCGCGATCGACTTTTTTATATGCCTTGCAAACGGATGCGTCATGTCGACGATGAGATTTATATCGTTCTCTTTCACAAACGCCAGCTTCTCATCTTCCGTCATGCTTCCAACGCGCACTTTCAAATCCTTCGGCAAAAACTCCCGCGCTTCGTCGGTCGTGACCGTGACAACGATGTTGTCGTAGCTTTTGAGCCCACCAAGTAAAAGCGGAACCTCGTGTGTTCCGCCTAAAATCCAAATCATATATCATAGCCTCTTTTGGTTATAATAGTGTCACCGTGAATGTAGCTTGTGCTGTTTCCGACAATCACAATTGTCTTCATGTCGACAGATTCGCAGTCTATTGTGTCGAGAGTCGCAATTTCTTTCTTAAAATCGTCTCTGCCCGAATTTCTGACGATACCGACCGGAGTTGTGCCTTTTCGATATTTTTTTATAATCTGAATGGCTTCATTCAAATAGTCCGGTCTGCCCTTGCTTCTCGGATTATAAAGAGAGATTACAAAATCCGCTTCGGCTGCAAGCTCAACGCGTTTTTTTATCTTTTCATAGCTCACAAGAAGATCCGAAAGACTTATGATTGCCGTGTCCATCATGAGCGGTGCCCCAAGGTCTGCCGCAGCGCTAAAAACTGCACTCACTCCCGGAACAACTTCAAACTCGACGCCGCTATTCTTTAAAAGTTCTATGACAGGTCCCGCCATTCCGTAAAGTCCGGCGTCACCCGTCGAAATGATTGAAACATTTTTGCCTGCCTTTGCAAACTCAATCGCTTTTTTACATCTTTCAATTTCGCCCGTCATGCCAGTTGAAAAAGTCTCCTGGTCCGTCAAAAATTCCGAGACATATTCGATATATGGTTTATATCCGACAATGACGTCGGATTCTTTTATTTTTTGAACGGCCTCAAGCGTCATTCTATCTTTGCCGCCCGGCCCAATTCCTATAATATAAAGCATATTTACCTCACTTTTCCGATTGATATTGTAACTCCATTATAAACATATTTTTCAAGTAGCAAATCTCCGAACAATGCCGCCGCCCTCGCAGACACGGCGCCGCATCCGGTTGTTTTTTTCACAAACTCCGATTCCTCAAAATCGCCTTCGACTTCATTCAAGACTTTATCGGAATATGTCTCGAAAGAAACTCCAAGTTCTTTCGCGGCTTCAATGATTCCGACTTCATCTTTTTTTAAATCAATCGAAACTATTTTCACAATCGAAAGAGGCGAGAGTTTTTTCATTTCGAAAGCATTTTCGAGCGCTTTCAATACCGTCTCCTTTGGTGTCTCCCTCTTTGCTCCGATTCCGACAACGAGTTCCCTCGGTCTCAAAGAGGTCGTCGGAACTGAAAAATCATACACAGTCGACGAAATGACAAGTGCCGCTTCGGCCTCCTCTTCATCTTCGGTGGCGAACGAATATTCGTATTTAGAAGCGGTGTCGTTTTTTATAATGACTTTACGCTTTTCGACAATTCGCGCCATGACGGGAGCGATACTCTTGATGTCCTCAATTACGAGCGAATGTTTTTTTGCAAACATATCGATAGACTCCACGCCATGTGAATCCGACGCCGTCGTCACAACCGCCGTCGCTCCGATTCGATTTGCAATCTTTGTTGCAAGTTCATTTGCGCCGCCGAGGTGCCCCGAAAGAATCGGAATGACAAATTTTCCACACTCGTCCATCACGATGACCGCAGGGTCCGTGTCTTTTGAAACGATGTAGTCTTTAATCATTCTGACTGCGATTCCACACGCCGAAATAAATATGACCGCATCGTAGTCACGCATGATTTTCGGCATATATTTTTTGACACCGCCGGTCAATTTTTTGTTAAAATACAAATCGCCGTTTATTCTGAGTCTCTTGTAGAGCTGAAGCCCTCCGTCGGTGAATGTTACAACCGCAGTTTTACTCATCTTTATCTTTCTTCGGAACCGCTTTTCTGTATTCCGTTTCGAAGTGCTTGTCGTAAAGTTTTGAAAGCTCAAAATCCGTATCCAAAAAATCTCCGACCAAAATCATCGCTTGCTTTCCGATATTTTCGAAACGAACCTTTTCCGCAATGTCCGAAATTGTTCCCGTGACAATCTTTTGGTCCGCCCATGTCGCACGATAGACAACCGCAATAGGCGTTTCTTCAGTGTAGCCCTCCAAAAGCTCCTTGCAAACGTCTTCAATCATCGAAATCGAAAGGAAAATTGCCATCGTTGCATGGTGCTTCGAAAGTTCCGCAAGACTTTGTCCTTCCGGCACAGGAGTTCTTCCCGCCATTCTTGTAATTATTATGGTTTGCGTTACGCCGGGAAGAGTCATCTCTTTTTTTAGCTCCGCATTCGCAGCGGAAAAACTGGAAACGCCCGGCACAACTTCGTAGTAAATGTCGTGCTTGTCGAGTTCACGCATTTGCTCCGCAATCGCTCCGTAAATTCCCGGGTCGCCCGTGTGAAGTCGAACGGTGGTTTTCTTTTCACTCTCCGCTTTCAAAAATACTTCCATGACTTCATCGAGATTCATTGTTGCGGAATTGTAGACCTCAGCATCCTCTCTCAAATAATCGAGCTGTCTTTTTGAAACGAGACTCCCCGCGTAAATCACAACATCCGCTTCTTCCAAAAGTTTTCTTCCCTTTATAGTTATCAAATCCGGATCGCCCGGACCTGCTCCAACAAAAAATATCATTTAACACCTCTAATTAAAAAAATAGGATTGTTTGCAATCATCATTCCGATTTTATTTATCTCCGACGTTTGAATGAGCGTCGATTCAACTTCCTTAAAATCGTGCATAAGAGCCATCGCCTCGGTATAGTTTTTCGGCAAGATAAATGTGAGCACAATTGTGCCGCCGATTTTTAGACTGTCGTACGCCGCATCAATTATCTCCTTCATTCGCCCCTTTGTTCCGCCGATGAAAATCTTGTCATATTTTTCGCCCCCGATTCCTTCGGGAGCCATCAAATTTTTCATCTCGATTTTCACGCCGAACTTTTCGGCATTTTGTTTTATTAAACTTATGCCTTCTTCTTCGATTTCAATCGCGCATACCTCGGCTCCCCGAAGTGCCATCTCAACCGAAACGCTTCCCGTTCCGGCGCCGATGTCGAGTGCTCTGTCGCCTCTTTCTATGTCGAGTGCATCCATAATATACGCGCGAATTGTGCGCTTCGTCATCGGAATGTCGCCGCGAATGAAAAAAGCGTCCTCAATTGCTCTCATTTAAAATCTCCACATACATCAAATTCAAATCGCTTTTAATTTCAATATCGTCGCCGATTTCATATCTGTCGACAGCTTCGTCATCGTAACTCAGATTAAATCCGACCACGATTTTCCCCCTATAGCCTTCGCTGTAAAGCCATTTTGAAATGCTGTCCGGATTGTTTTTCGAATCCGTATAAATCATGAGTTTATCGTTTGAAATCAAATCTCTGTTGAGCTCTCTGCCGTGAAAGGAAATCGACGTAACGTCGTTTAAGGAAATGTTTTCGTATCCCGCCATATAAGAAACGCAGGAAATTCCCGGAATTGTTTTCACTTTATATCTCTTCGAAATATATTCGCCGATTCCGAAAAAGCTCGGGTCGCCCGAAGCCAAAACTGAAATATCGACGTCTTCGCCCATATGCTCATCTAAAAAGTCCGTAATTTCTTTTAAACTCTCTATTTCAATAATCTTCGCCATCGGCTCGATTGTCTCTTTTACTCGCTTGTATGAAAGCACATAGTCACTTTTAAAAATAATATCTTCTGCAACATTCGTCAAATATTTCGGATCTCCCGGTCCGATTCCAACAACATAAATCATTAAATCACTCCTCTTTCCATAGAATAAATAATCACTTTCACATCAAGGTCGCTTTTTTTAAGATACTTTCGAATCCTTTCCTCCGCGCCCTCTTCCATTTGTTTTATAACCTCACCGTATCCCATATCAATCGCCATATTCATCGCAATCTCAGCGGTGTTTTGGCTGCAAATTTTAAGTATGTCCTCCCTCTTTGCGTTCATTTTAAACAGATAATAAACAAACGCCTCCATTCTCGTGTCCGAAATGTTCGAGTGTGTGTTGAAAATTCCGATTGAAAGTTTCGAAAACTTCCCGATGTGACCTACGAGGATAATCTTTTTAAAACCGTCCTCGAGCGCCATCTTTAAAGTCTCTCCGACATAGTTACTCATCTCGACCGTCGGCTTTTCGATATTCATTTTCTTTAGCATATCTTTGCCGTAACTTCCCGGAACCAATACGATTTCATCCGTTCCATACTCCTCTTTGTTCATATTGAGCTCGAGTTTTATTGTGTCGAGAAGTGCTTTTTCACTCATCGGATGCACGATGCCCGTCGTTCCTATAATCGAGATACCGCCTTCGATTCCCATATTTTCATTGTATGTCTTTTTTGCGATTTCCCGACCGTTCGGCACATAAATTTCGACGTCGAAACCGCCCAAAGGTTTCAGCGCATCTTCAATCATTTTTCTCGGCATCGGATTTATCGCAGGTTCTCCGACTTTTCCGAAAAGCCCTTTGCGTTTTATTATGCCGACGCCTTCGCCTCCCGAAATGACAATCTTGTCGTCATTTCTTTTTCTCACTTTTGCCCCGATTAAAATTCCGTCGGTCACGTCCGGGTCGTCGCCCGAACTTTTTCTTATCTCGGAAAAAGCGTACTCGCCATCGATTCTTTTGTTTAAAACTTCCAAAATCAAAGTTATACCCGACGGAGTTTCGAGTTTTAAAATATCGCTCCCCTCGTCGACGAGCATTTTTGCAGCAGAAAGAGCCGCCGCAGTTGCACAACTTCCCGTCGTGTATCCGAGGCGGAGCCCATTTTCATAAATCTCGTGACCTTTTCCAAGCAATTTTTCGTCCAACTAAAAATCCCTCTCGATAAAACTATATAAAAGTGCGTTTATAACTGAAACTGCAACATTCGAACCGCCCTTTGAACCGTTCGTTCTCACAAAAGGCACGCTCACCGTCGAAAGTTCCTCTTTCGACTCTGCGGCTCCCACAAATCCGACCGGCACACCTATAATAAAGTCCGGAGAAATATCGCCCGCTTTTATATGCTCGATAAGTCTAAAGAGCGCTGTCGGCGCATTTCCGAAAGCAAACATCGTGACGCCGTCTTTTATCGCCTTGTCGACAGCCGCCATCGATCGCGTTATCTCTTGTTCCTTTGCAATTTTCCTTACATCTTCGTCGGAAACGCATGTAAAAACTTCGAGATTTGCTTTTTCGAGCGCCGGCTTATTCACACCTGCCGCAATCATATTTGTGTCTGCATAAATCTTTCCGCCTTTTTTCATTGCAAGAGTCGCGCGTTCGACAAAATCGTTTTGAAATTCGATGATATGTCTGTAGTCGACGTCGCCCGTCGTGTGAATCATGCGTTTAACAATCGGAAGTTCCCCTTCTTTAAAATCGACATCGCTCAAATACGGTGCGATAATATCCATCGAATTGTTTTCAATTTTCTTCGGATTTTTTATATACATTAAACTTTCCTTTCCAAAAATTGTAAAATCATTTTACTTATAGCGTCCGGATGCGCGTGGCTGTATGAACCGTAGGCGTTTCTTTCCTTGTACCCGTCGCTGTGTCTCGTTTCGCCCTTTTCGTCGTTCGGCTTACTTAGCATAAGCATCGATCTGCTCGACGTTTCATAAATACCTCTGTGATATTCACGAACATTAAATTCCCCACGTTGTGTGCCGAGCCATTCGTCTTCGATGACCGCCTTTTGGTAACCGAAGTGAATGAGATTTTTCGTCATTGATGAAAGTCCGGGGAAAATTCCGACCATCGGCACTTCTCCGATTCTTTTTGAAAGATAAATCAGTCCGCCACCGTATGCCAAAATTCTGCCGCCCTTTCTGTGATATTCGCGAAGCGAGTTAATCATAGCTTCGTTGTTCGAAAGTTTAAATCTGAACAACTCCGGATAGCCTCCGCCGATTACGACCAAATCCGTGTCCTCCGGAATTTCCTTGTCATTTAAAGGCGAAAAGAAAGTTGCCGCATCATATAACTCCGATTCATAGTGGAAGCAAAATGCGTCGTCCTTTGCCATCAAAATCTTGTATTTTTTGAACGGATTTTCCTCGGCTCTATCCTGTTCACTCGTTTGTTGTGTCGCAGCCATAAGAACACCTCTTATGTCAACCGTCTTTTTCATTTGGTTTGTAATAAGATCAAGTCTTTCAGTGATATCTTCGACTTCCTTCGGCCTAATAAGTCCCAAACTTCTTTCGTGAATTTCAAGTCTCTTGTCGTTCGGAATGTAGCCGAGCGCGCTTATGCCCACATATTTTTCAATTTGCGGTGCAATCATATCATAAATTCTCTTGCTCGTTTTATTGAAAATAACGCCCTTGATTTGACCTTCACTGAAGTCGACCATGCCCTTAATCTTCGGCACCATCGTAAACATTTCGCCCTTCGGCTCATAAAGAAGAATTGCACCTATGTCAAATTTTTTCGAAAGATCGAAGCTACTTGCTTCGAAAGTGTTTCCCGAACCGTCGAAATAACCCATAACACCTTCTACAAGAAGCACGTCGTTGTCAACCGCGATTTTATTTATCTTCTTCTTTATCAAATCGTCATCCATCAAAAACAAATCGAAATTTTCACTCTTCTTTCCCGAAGCGTAAGTTAAATATTCAGCATCTATATAATCCGGACCGGTCTTCGCGCCCATAACTTGAAGATCCAGTTCCCTAAACAACTTTATCAAAGCTGTACTTATGAGCGTCTTTCCGGTGTTTGAAGACGGCGCCGTAATCATAAGCTTTCTTAAAGTGTTTCGTTTAAAATCGTTCATTTTCTTCCTCCTTTAAAGCTTTTACAAGCTTCTCATTGTCCTCATCCTTCTTTACCGCAACTCTAATATATTGATGCCCCAAATTATCATAATTATCACACTTTCTCACCAAAATCCCTTTGTTAAGCAGATTTTGAAAAAGCTTTTCATTGTCGAAATCAGTTTTAATCAATATATAGTTCGCATCCGATGGGAGCGGATAAATCCCGCCAATCTTTTGAAGCTCCGAAAATAACTTATTTCGTGATTTCGCAAGCTTCTCTTTCGATGATATTATAAACTCCTCATCAAAAAATAAATCCTCTCCCAAATTTTCCACAAGCGATGAAACCGACCACGTTGGAATATGATTGTCGATTTTCTCTTTGAAATTTGAAACCATATACCCGAGTCTGAGGCCCGGGAGCGAGAAAAATTTTGTTGCGGCTCTCACCACAAACAAATTTTTGTATTTCGTAATTTCTTTCGCCAAATCGTAGCTCACGCTCGAAAATTCATGAAACGCTTCGTCCATCAAAATCGCTCCGCCGCTTTCTGAAACTTTTTCATAAATCTCGTCGAACTCTTTTTTTGTAAGGCTCACTCCGCTCGGATTGTGCGGACTTGTCAAAATTACGAGAGTGTTTTTTAAATCGAAATCCAAATCTCTGACATCGGTTTTAAACGATGCGTCGAGATTTATTTTCTTTATATTTTTCTTTTGCACGCGTGCGCGTATTTCGTATTCCATAAACGCCGGCTCAAATATTACAATATTTTCATATAGCGAGATTGCCGCATCAATCACTTCCATCGCACCGTTTCCGAGTGAAATATACGATTTGTCCGCTCCGAGATATCTCTCGAGGGCTTCGAAAAGTTTTCCATATGACACATCCGGATATCTCGCGATCAAATCGAGATGTTCTCTTATATTTTTCTTGACCCTCCCGGTCGGTCCGTAGGGATTTATATTGCTCGAAAAATCGAGAAGCTCTCCACTTTTTGAATATTTAAAAATATTTGCGCCGTGTCCTTTATTCATTTCTCCATCCAATCATGAGGGACATATAATTCTCCCTTTCTAAAATTTCTTCCTTGTCTCGAAGTATGAGCTCGTCTTTTGCCGAAACATTTTCAAGATAAATATAAGAAAAATTGTGTGCTTCGAGCTTTTCTATTACTTCTTTTTTATTTTTATAAGTTTTTAAAATTGCAATTCTATCGACAAATTCGAGATTTGCATTTTCGATATCATCTGTAAGGAGGAAATTTTTTCCCTTTGTCGCAAGCGGCACTCCGGCGAAATCCGCCGCCGCCAAAAATGACGGAATGCCCGGTGACATCTCAAACGAAATCTCCTCGTCGAAATAAAGAGTATTTATAAATGTGCTGTAAATTGCGGCGTCTCCAATCGTAAGAAACACGCCGAAACTTTCGTCCGAAAGATTTTCGTGGATAATTTCGAGATTCTTCTTGTAAATCTCCGCTCCCACTTTACCCATCGGAAAATCGAGATAAACAATATTTTCGGTTTTTATATACTCGCGCACCGTGTCAAGCGCCATATTTTTGCCCTTGTTGTTCGGTGCGAAAATCACATCCGCATTCTCGATAAGATTTTTACTTCTAACAGTTATCAAATCCGCCGCGCCCGGACCCGTTCCGATTCCATAGAGTTTTTTCATCTCTAAAGCACCTCTTTTAATCTGTCGTAAAACATTTCCCTTGCAAAATCAAACTCGCCGAGTCCCTTTAAAACCGCATCCACTTTAAAACCTTTTTGTGTGAGAATGCTTTTCCACGAATCCGGTTCGTCTCCCGCCATATCGTTTTTCGCATGGTCGCCGCTCACAAGCATCATGGGTCTTAGTGTGATTTTTTTATCCTTGAATTTTTCGAGCTCCGGCAAAATAGTTTCGAGACTTCTCGTGCCTTCAACCGTCGCAACGAAAACATTTTCTCCGCCGTTTTTCTTGAAACACTCGTCGCAGTAGTCGTAGACGTCGTCCACTTCGTGGCTCGTGCCGTGTCCCATCCAAACCGTGCACTCGTCTTCTTCGAAAATTGCCTTTTTTGTAAATTCATCGATTGCAGACTTGTCCGCAAATAGCGGTTTTGAAACGCGAAGCCCCGGATAAAACTCCTTAAGTGAAAGAATTTTTTCGTACTCGTGTCCCGCCAAAAGATGTGTGCTGAAAACTATCGGCTCGTCGATGCCGAGGCTTTTGAAATAATCAAGTGCTTCCCTCTCGTTTTTCACGTCCATAATTCCTCTATCTTTCAGCCTTTTCTTTATTATGCGCGACGTATACGCCATCTCGACTTCATATTCATTTCCATATTTATTTTTTACATAATCATAAATCGGCTTTATGCACGCATCATATGTGTCCATGTGTGTCGTACCGAAAAAACAAACTGTAATCCCCTTCATATTTCCTCCTTAAAGCGCTCTGTAGAGCGGTGAATATAATAATATTGACATCGTGACAACCAAAAGAGCGGTTGCAACATACATCACTCTGTTTGCCACAAAAATATCGTCTTTATCAATCTCTCTCAAATCATTTCCGATAAAAGCCTTGTCCGACAAAACGCCTTTGTATGTCGAAGGTCCCAAAAGTTTAACTCCCAAAAGCCCAGCCATCGCCGACTCCGGAAAACCCGCATTAAGACTTGCGTGTTTTTTTGAATCCCTAATTGTTACCTCAACTCCATTTTGAATGTTCAAATCCAAAACTGCCCCCGCCAAAATAAAGAAAATTGCCGTGAGTCTTGCCGGGATAAAGTTTATAACATCGTCTGTGAGTGCTGCCGTTTTTCCAAAATAAAAATACTTGCTGTCGTCGTATCCGATCATCGAATCCATCGTGTTTGCCATCTTCATCATGACCGCCCCTGCAGGTCCGAACAAAAATGCAAATATAATCGGGCTGAAAACTCCGTCGCTCGCATTTTCGGCAACCGTTTCCACAGTCGCCATCACAACTTGCTTTTCCGTAAGATTTTCAGTGTCGCGACCCACAATCATCGAGAGCTCGTGCCTTGCATCGACAATTGAAACCTCGAGCTTTTCTCGTACTTTTCTTGCGCACTTCGAAAGTTCTTTAAGAGAAATGCACGAATAAACCACATAAATTTGAAAAAGTGTTCTGAAAATTCCCGCAGGAATAATTTTTATAATAAAATATGTGACGAGATACGAAAAAACGAGATTAAAAACGACAATCGCACTCCCTGCGACAAATTTTTCGTAGTCACTCTTATCTTCCTTTAAAAACTTTTTCTCTTCAAAGGAAATCAGCTTTCCCATAAGCCTTATCGGGTGAAACGGATAAACCGGATCGCCGATCAAAAGGTCTATTAAAAGCGCCGCCAAAACAATTTTAATCATAACCCCGCAATCTCCTCAACAAATTTCATATCCATATTTTCTGCAATCGCATTCATAAGCTTATCAAATTCAATTTCTAATTCTTCCCTGGTAACTCCGCCGTGATTTGCAGGCTTGTCGTAGTCGACGAGCGAATCTTCGTCCGGGATATTCAGCTTCACATATGGAATCGTTCCGATGACAGGAATTCCCGTAAGCTTTTCGATTTCTTCGATGCCCGAATCGAGAAGAGTTTTGTCGCCTCTGAATTTATTTATGACAAGTCCCTTGATTCGATTTCTCTCGTTCTCGCTTAAAAGCATGACCGTTCCGTAAAGAGATGCAAAAACTCCGCCGCGGTCGATATCCGCAACAAGAATCACGGGCAAATCCACAAGTTCCGCCAAACCCATATTCACAATATCGTTCTCTCTCAAATTTATTTCCGCAGGACTTCCCGCACCTTCAACCACAACGATATCGTTTTCCGACTCAATCTCCGAAAAAGTTTTTTCAATTATCGGAAGGAGTTCTTTTTTATACTCAAAATACTCCCTCGCCTTCATATCCTTGAACTCTTCTCCGAAAAGCACAACCGTGCTTCCGACGTCGGTCTTTGGAATAAGTAACACCGGATTCATCTTGACATCGGGTTTTCTGTTGCACGCAAAAGCTTGTTGGACCTGTGCGGTTGCAATTTTGTGACCGTCTTCATCAACGAAAGCATTTCTACTCATATTTTGCGACTTGAAAGGAAAAACCTTCAGACCTTTTTTATAAAAATATCTGCATAAACCGGTGCACAACAGCGACTTACCTGCCGAAGAAGTTGCGCCTTGAACCATAATTTTCGCCAAAATAAACCTCCAACTTAAAAATGGGCAAGTTAATCAAGATTCGAATTAAAATCTTAAAAACTTACCCATACATCCTCCAAAAATTTATTTTAAAGGAACAACATAAAACAGCATACTTCCCAATCCCAAAAGTACAACTGAAGGTATCCTGACTCGCCATCAAAACATATACCGCCTTCCCGTTAAGTGGCATGTGGTATATAATCCGGCATACAGTAGAGGTTGCTGTTCGGTTTTAACCGTATTCCCTTAATCTATCTACATAAAATTATACCATTAAACGTATAATTTTTCAAATTTATAGTCGCTCAAAAACATAAATTTCCGGTAATTATTAAATTTTATTCTATAAAAATCAAGAACATAAAATTGTATTTTAAAATCCCTCAAAAATTATTTTTTTAAATTTTAAAAACACAAACTACTCCCCGCTCTCGTTCAAAAAATCTTCAAGTTGTTTTTTTCTATGTCTCAGCTCATGATTTTCTCGAAACATTTTCTCGTTACTTTTTCTCATCCTGAACTCCGAAATCATTCGAATCGCATACATCAATAGACTATAAAGCAAACATTTTATCGCCGCTCCGAAAAGATAAACGCCCTTGTATGTGTTTGCATCTCTATTTACAATGAGCGCGTTCATTTCAAATAGTCGCATGACTGTGTCGATGCCCATAAATGCCTGACAAATTCCAAGCACTATCATGGCGAGGAAAAATATTTTCGGTGCATAAACTTTCTCCGAAGTCATAAATGTAATCGCGTCGTAAACGCCCATGCTACTGTAGAACATAAATAGTACGCCGTTTACAAACACAAATATGCTCATTAAATCGATATATTTTTCAACTTCTGCGGTTCTGTAGTTGAGATGAAGACTGTGCAAAGCTTTTGTGTCGATGATTGCGATGTCGATTGCAATTAGCGCACCGAAAATCAGAGCAAAAAGAAGTCGCCCCTTCAATGTGTTGTATCCGAAAAAGTTGCCCTTTGAATATTTTTTCATAAAACCTCCGCATTCATTTTTATTGATTAAAAACGTATTTATATTCATTCTACCATATTTTATGATTTTTTCAAAAGTTATTTATAGAATTAAAAATCTCCCGATCCACTAAATTTCATAAATTGCATCGAAAAGTTTTCTCATGTTCTCATCCAAATTGTGGCTCACCATAATAATTGTGAGGTTCTCACTTTTAAGTAAATTTTCTTCAATCGCCGCTCTGTTTTCCCGGTCGAGTGCGCTTGTGCCCTCGTCAATCAAAATCGTGTCTTTGCCGTTTATCAAACTTCTTGCAATTGCGATTCTTTGTTTTTCGCCTCCGGAAATATTCGCGCCGTTCTCTCCGACAATCGTGTCGATGCCGTCTTTAAAGTTTTCGATGTCCTTTTGAAGCGAGCTTTTAAAAAGTGCGTCACTTATAGCCGTACCCGAAAAGTCCCCGCCTAAAACAATATTCTCCTTTATCGAGGCATTAAAAAGATATACATCTTGCGAAATGTAGGACATATTTGTGTCGAGTGCTTTCTCGCGCACGCTTCCATCGTAGAGAACCTCGCCCTCGTAATCCTTTATAATCCCCATAATAATCTTTAAAATTGTCGATTTTCCGCGTCCCGACTTTCCGATAATTGCATATTTGCCGTTCTTTTTAAATTCCATATTAATGCCTTTAAGAACCTGTTTGTCATCGTAGCTGTACGAAATATTTTTGAGCGTGAGCGTTTGGTTAAACGACTCGTCGCACACTTTTTCAACATCGGTTGATTTTAGAATTTCAAAATACGGCTTCGACTGCATTATCATCATTTTTGCATTTGTGAGATTTGAAAGTCCGTTCGTGACTCCGCCTATGAGATTTGCTGCCCCTGCAAGCACCGCAACTCCGATTCGCCCGTAAAATGCAAGAACTACCACGATGACTTCCGCCAAAATTTGCATCAAAACACTCACGATTCCCATCGTGCATTCCAAAATCTCCGTCATGTAATTTTTTCTAGACTTCGCCTCTTCGCTTATTTCGCTCGCGTCCATTCCTCTTTTTAAATACCAATTCTTTGCGGATAGAATTTTTAGAATGTGCACGCCGTAAATTAAATCTTTAAATTTCTTCATCGCCTTCGCTTGCGCTTTCAAATTGTCCTCTCCGATTTTTTCGATACGCTTTTCAAAAATTTTCGGCATAAACCACATTATAAGCGTTGAAAAAACGGCGAATAAAAAGAGATAAAAGTCGAGATAGAGAAGCGCCGCAACGCTCCAAACTATCTGTGCAACTCTTCCGACCAGATTGAAAACGCTTTCCCATGCGAGAGTAGAAATTTCGTCGACATTTTTTGTTATGTAAGAAATATATTCCGCTCTTTTTTCTCCGCCGAAATTTTTTATATCTCCGTTGTAAATTGTCTCGTAAAAATCCTTTCGAAGATCATTGTTCATGGACTTTATCGCCATTGCACGAAAATAAGACTCGAGCATACAAATTAAGTAATATGCGAGCCATCCTGCAAACGAAATCGAAATCCACTTCAAAAATTGATGAATGTCGAGCCTGATTGCGCCGTCAAATGTTTTTATAGCAAAAAATTGCACAATGACCTGCATTCCCCACATCAAAATTTGTAGAAGAAAAACAATCAGAGTTTTTATTTTGTTTTGATAAAGATATCTTCTAATATTTTCCATAGTCGCCTCTATATCATCATACCAAAAAACTTCAACTCAATCAATCACCGCAAACAAAAACACCCTTGCAAAAGCAAGAGTGTTTTATCTAAATACATAACCTTATAGATTTAATGCCAAAACATTTTTAGATTTATATAGAAATATTTTTCGAAAAATATTTTTCGTCAATATATTTGTGATCAATGGTAATGACTGTTTTTGCTTCTAAATATTTCATAGTGTCATCAAAAATTTTATAAAAAAGTTTTTCATCAAGCCCTGTGCTAATTTCATCAAAAATGTATAGTTCGCAATCTTTGTATAATGCTCTCGCTAACAACACTCTTGTTTTCTCTCCACCTGATAAGGTGCTGCTGTCGAACCCTATATTCTTTATTGAATACTTTTCAAGAACTTCATCCAACCTACATATTTTAATGATTTCATTCAATTTCTTATCATTAACCGTAGATTTAAATGTGATGTTTTCGATTATTGACATGTTAAATAATTTATTTTCTTGAAAAACCGCTGATAATGAAACCGTCTGATTTTCTTTCCCATCCACATATATATTACCCGAAGACGGCTTATACATATTAGTGATTAATTTTGCAATACTTGACTTGCCTGAACCTGTTCTTCCATTTATTTTTAATTTATCACCTTTATTTATGACTAAATTAAAATCTCTTAAAACGTGGTTATCTCCATAATTTAGCGAAACATCTTTAAATTCAATAGTGTTAAAATTTTCGATTAAATTTACACATTCTTTCTCTATTCTTTTAAAAGTATCATCTATCCTTTTAACAGAATTTTTGAAAGCTGCTATTTCTTTTTGATTTTCTATGATATTAAATATCGGATCGGTAATCATTGAGGCATACAATATGATTGCTATCAATGCTCCGACTGACAAGTTGCCTTGACTAACACGCATTCCTCCAATAAAAATTAAAATAGCCATAATAAGATTAAACAATAAACTTACAAGTGCTTGAGAAACATTTTTAATATTTATTATTTTTTTATCGAGCTTATTCAGCGTCTGATTCTCTTTGTAAAATTCATTTGAAAAAATCTTTTCTTTATTAAACAGTTTAATATCCCTTGCGCCCACAATAATGTCAAAAAATTTATTTATAACATTCAGCCTTTGAATTTGACTATTTGCAGATGCTATTTCTGAACTTTTTAAAATCTTTTGGATTACAATTGTTGACGCAACAGATATGGCAATCATATCAAATAACATAATATAGTCGTACTTTATTATAATTATTGACCCAATCACAAAACTTGAGATAGAAAAACCTAAATCAAAAACCAAAGGTATTAGTTTATCATCAATCGATTTTAAGTCGTCAATTATAACATTAAAAACATTGCTTCGTCCGGCTCTTTCCAGCTGTTCCATCTTTGTATTAAGAATACTTTCAACAATCTCATTTCTTATGTCACGATTTAAATTCAGTTCGAATTTTGAGCCGAAGTTTACGAGAGCTATCCTAAATATATTTACCAAAATATATACAAGTGAATAAAATATTATATATTTTATAAATTCAATGCGATTCCCTAAGGTTAAATAGTCTATCACCTTTTGAATAAATAGCATAGGAATTATACTTAAACTTCCTACAATTATCCCTGTTAAAAATAATAATAAAATTTTAGAAAAGTTCTCATTATATTTATCTCTTATCATAATTCCCCCATGAATTTATTGACATTTAGAATATTCTAATCAAATCTATAGATATTATTCTCGCTTGGTCTCAAAAACCATTTGTAAAATTTCTATATTTCTTACCAACTTTACAAATAAATCTATGACATTTTTTATTGTTATTTCTGTCGGTTTTCCCCATCGAATTCGATGGGTTTAAATTCCGGCTTTATTTCTAAACGTATCGAATGATAAACATTTATTATTTACAAGTTCTTAAAGTTTTGTTAATTACTATTTTTATCATACCAAAAAATCGAAGCGTTATCAATCACCGCAAACAAAAACACCCTTGCAAAAGCAAGAGTGTTCAATCTAAATTCTAAATTTCTCCCAATCATATTTTATCTCGACCATGGTGAGTCCTTCGGGTGGCATTGTGACACCCGCTTTCGTTCGGTCTTTCGATTCAAAAAGTTCCTCGATTTCCGTCGGCGTAATTCGCCCTTCGTTCGCTTTCAAAATTGTTCCGACCATTATTCGAACCATATTCTTCAAAAATGCCTCGCCGAAAATGTCGAATGTGAGAATGTTGTTTTCGTATTTTATAATTATATCCGTCACATTTCTCACGGACGTCGGCATCTGCGCATATGGTCCTTCAAATGCTTTGAAGTCGTGCGTCCCCACAAGAACTTTCGCCGCATCTGAAATTTTATCCATATCGATGTCGTATGAATAGAGCGAGAAAAATCTTTTCATCGTTGCGGGAAGCACTTCACCCACATAAACCGAGTATCTGTAGTGCTTCAACAGTGCAGAAAATCTCGCGCTGAAATCGTCCGTCACCTCAAAAGATTTTTCTATTCTTATGTCCCCCGGCAATATATTGTTCAGCGGATATAAAAATTTTTCCGGCGGAATTGTGGAATTTGTTTTGAAATTTGCAACCTGTGCAAGGGCGTGGACTCCTGCGTCGGTTCTTCCCGCCGCTTTCAAAACAATTTCCTCTCCCGTCACCTCCGAAAGTGCATTTTCAATCACTTCCTGGATTGCAAGTGCATTTTGCTGTTTTTGCCATCCGCTGTAATCAGTGCCGTCATAACTTATAATCAAACAAATATTTTTCATATTACTTTACAAAAGGTATGAAATTCAAAAGAATCATAAGTGCGAAATAGCTCAAAACAATCGCATACGCAACAAAGTCTCTCGACTCGTATTTGAGTTCTTTTAATTTCGTTCTGCCTTCGCCACCTCTATAAAGTCTCGCTTCCATCGCATTTGCAAGTTCGTCGGCACGTCTGAAGCTGTTGATAAAGAGCGGAATTAAAATCGGCACAAGTGCTTTCGCACGTTTGAAAAGATTGCCCTCTTCAAAGTTTGCACCTCTCGCCTTTTGCGCTTTCATGATTTTATCCGTTTCGTCCATAAGCGTCGGAATAAATCTCAAAGCGATCGTCATCATCATCGCTATTTCGTGGCTCGGCACTCCGATTTTTCTCAAAGGATTCAAAATCTTTTCGATTCCGTCTGTGAGCCTTATCGGCGAAGTTGTGAGCGTCATAATGCCCGAACCCATAACCATCAAGACCAATCTTGTCGCCATAAAAAATGCGTATCTCACACCTTCTTTTGTGGCTGTGAGAGGTCCTATTTGAAAAAGCGTTTCGCCCTTGACCATAAATATATTCAGTCCGACCGTCAAAATCAAGATAAACATAAGACTCTTTATGCCTTTAAAGAGCATTTTAAATGGAATTTTTGCAATTTTTGTCACGGCATAAAGATATAAAAATGCAAATGCATACGCCGTGAATTTCTTTACGAAAAACAGTATAAAAATATATGTGAATGTGAGAATTATTTTTGTTCGCGGGTCGAGTTTGTGAACATATGAATCGCCCGGGAAATATTGGCCGATTGTGATATCTTTCATCATTTTAAAAGCCCTCCTATTTCCTTTGCCGCATCTTCAGGCGTGAGCGCTTGGCCCAGAACTACGCCTTTTTTTCTGAGCATATTCATAAAATCGACAACATACGGAACGTCAAGTCCGATTTGTTCAAGTTCCTCTTCGCGTTTAAAAATTTTATTCGGTCTATCAAAATATTTTAGCTCGCCTTTTTCCATGACGAGAATTCTGTCCGCAATTCGCGCGATATCCTCCATCGAGTGCGTTACATAGACAATTGTGAGATTGTTTTTCTTTTGAATTGAGCGAATCTCTTCAATAATCTCGTCGCGTCCTTTCGGGTCGAGTCCCGCAGTCGGTTCGTCCAAAATAAGAGTGTTCGGTTTCATTGCGAGCACTCCCGCAATTGCAACACGTCTTTTTTGTCCGCCCGAAAGCTCAAACGGCGAGCGGTCCTTCACCCACTCATAGTCGAGTCCGACGTCTTCAATCGCATCCTTCACACGCTTATCGATTTCCTCTTCGCCGAGTCCCAAATTTTTCGGACCGTACGCAATGTCCTTTGCGCAAGTCTCCTCAAAAAGTTGATGCTCCGGATATTGGAAAACCATTCCGACCCTTTGTCTCAAACCGATGAGTCGCATATCCTTTGAAATCTTCTCACCCTCAACATGCACCTCGCCCGACGTCGGGAACAAGAGCGCGTTGAAGTGTTGAATGAGAGTCGACTTTCCGGAGCCCGTGTGTCCGATAACTCCGACAAATTCGCCCTGCTTTATGCTAAGCGTTACATCGCCGACAGCAATCTTTTCAAAAGGTGTGCCCTGACTGTAGACGTGCGACATATTTTTCAGTGCAATTTCTGCATTTGCGTCGAATTCAGAACTCTCCGAAACAACCTCATCTCTGAACTCATTGTACGAATTTTCGTCAAACTTAGCTTCGCCGCTTTCCTTTATTTTTTGAAGCACGCATTCCGCATAATCATCGAGTTCAAAACTCGTGCAGCCCGTCTTTTTGTCGCCCAAAAGATATTCCATCTCCGGAACAAACGGACTGTCGAGTCCATACTTTCTTATTTCATTCGGGTCTTTAAAAATCTCCTGCGGCGTTTCGTCCCGAACGATTTTCCCTTGCTCAAAAACAACCACACGGTCGGCGTTTATCGCCTCTTCCATGTAGTGTGTGATGAGAAGAATAGTCTTGTTTTGCTCTCTGTTGAGCCTTAAAATAGTATCCAAAACATCTTTTCTTCCGGACGGGTCGAGCATCGCCGTCGGCTCGTCAAAAAGAATAATGTCCGGATTTATTGCCAAAATTCCCGCAATTGCGACACGCTGTTTTTGTCCACCGCTCAAAAGATTCGGACTGTGGTCTTTGTAGTCGAGCATATCGACAATCTTTAGACTCTCGTCAACCCTCTTTCTTATTTCAGCCGGCGGCACTCCCAAATTTTCCGGACCGAAAGCGACATCCTCTTCAACAATAGTCGCAACAATCTGGTTGTCCGGGTTTTGAAAAACCATACCGCAATTTTTTCTTATGTCCCAAATCTTCTCCTCTTCCTTGGTGTTCATGCCGTAAACGGTCACATCACCTTCCTTAGGCATAAGCTGAGCGTTTATAAGTTTGCAAAGCGTACTTTTCCCCGAGCCGTTTGCACCCAAAACCGCAACAAACTCGCCTTTCTTTACATTCATAGAAACATCGTCAATCGCAAGCAAAGACTCGCCCGTTATATTTGAAGTATAACTGAAACTGACGTTTTTCAGCTCGATTATAGGATCATTTTCTTTTAAATCCATGTCCTGCTCCTTTTAATCTGTCGAGGCGTCTCAAAACCGCCTCCGCTTGATACTTTCCGGGATACAAAAGCTCCAAGTGCGGATACATATCCCTTATAATATAGTCTATAAGCTCATAGTGGGTACATCCCAAAATAAGTCTTGTGACTCTTCTTTCAATAAGCGGTGGAATAAGAACCTCAAGTTCCTTTCTCACACCGTCCAAATCGTCTTCTTCTATAAGCCTTGCAAGATTTCTTGAAGGCAAGGAAATCGCTCCGAGCATCCTCGAATAAATTCCCGAATTATGCGTAAATGATGTGGAAATAACTCCCAAATGTCGCAAATTTTGTCTTCGTAAAACTCGAACAGTCGGCGTTATAATATCCACAATATTTCGCCTTAAATTTCCCGTCTCAATAAGAGCTGTGCTTATGGTGTTGCACGCCGGCGCAAGAACAGTGAACTCGCCTTTGAACGGACGAACCATATCCTTTGTGAGTCTCACAATCTCGCCCTTCGACTTCTCGCCGTACGGCATATTCTTTTCGTCGGATGTATAAATCAAATCAATACCCGGAGACATACTCTCCAAATACTTATACACAACCTTTCCGCCCTTGCCGGAATCCAAAACCAAAACCTTCATAAAATCCTCTCTTGAAACCAAATTAAAATAGTAGAAAAAACTACCCTCTATCCATATAATTATATCACAAAAGAACCACCCTGTCGAATAAAAAACGAATACAAAAAGAAAAGGAAACGCATGTTGAAAAAATCGATGCATTTCCTTTTGGTTTAATTATTTATTTGTGTTTTTGTTGTTGGGATTTTTTGTGTGGTGCTTTTCTTTTAGATGATTATTGTAATTGTTAATTTCAAATTCAAATATAAATTGTTTCACAGTAATTATAATCTTTGCAATTTATAAATTCACATTAACCTATAAGCTTTTTCCGCAAATTAATTATACTTATCCAACTTCCACCCCACACTCAACTCGATGCTTTCTCCGCAGAGTTTTACAATTTCCAACCCCGCACTCAATTCGCAATCCTTTTTTCTAAGTGGAAAGCGAAGTATTTTTGTCCGGTGGAGAATTTTTTCAAGCGAGTCATAGTATACCTACGTCGAACCGGTCCCTTAAAATCATTTTACTTTACCAATTTCAACCCCACACTCAACTCTACGTTTTTTCCACAGAGTCTTACAACCTCTACCCCCACACTCAACTCGCAAACGATTTTTCTAAGTAGAAAACGAAGAAATTCGCTTTCTTCGAGAACGATTTCAAGCGACGTGTAGTAAACATAATAGTAACCGCTTTTACAAATCATCCTACTTATCAAACCTCCACCCTACATTCAACTCGCAATCCCTTTTTCTAAGTGGAAAGCGAAGTATTTTTGTCAAGTGGAGAATTTTTTGAAGCGAGTCGTAGTAGACCTACGTCGAGCTCAAAAAATTCGAACGACAAAAAGACGAGCTTTCCACGACGAAAATGGATTGCAGCATTTTTATACGGCGCAAGGCGAGAACCCACACTCCTGACACTCCGCACAGCCGCCGCTGTGGTTCATTTTGCCGCCACAGATTGGGCATTTATCGGGGTCTTGTTTGAGGGCGGTGCCGGCGAGTTCATCGATTTCGCGTTTGAGTTCTTCGATGCGGTCGGTAGGGGATTTCTTTTTATCGGTGATTAAGATTCCGCCTCTGGCGCAACCGTCGCGATAGATTGTGATGCCTTTCAAGCCTTTTTCCCAGGCGTAGATATAGAGGTCTTCAACTTCTTCAACGGTAAATTCGTTCGGGACGTTTACGGTTGATGAGATTGAAGCGTCGATATATTGTTGCCATGCGGATTGAACGTCGATTCTTTCTCTGTAGTTCAAGTTTGAAGTTGTGACGATAAATTCCGGCAAGTCCGCTTCGTCGAAAATATTATTTTTGTCCATATATTGCTTTACGATGTCGGTGTAGACCTTGTAGTAGGTGTCGATACCGTGAATTGATTCAGTTTTTCTCGTGTATGAAATTTGGAAAATCGGCTCAACTCCGTTTGAGCATCCGATGAGAGTTGAAATCGAACCTGTCGGTGCAATTGTGAGGAGTTGGCTGTTTCTCAAACCATATTTTTCAATCATTTCTAATGTGTCGTCATCGGCGTTCGATCTTATAAAGTCGCTCTTTAAAACCGCTTCTTTGTTAAAGAACGGGAACGGTCCGTCTTTCTTCGCAAGTTCAGCTGATGCCTTCAGCGCTTCATTTATCATAAGTCTTCCGATTTGATGAATGAGCTTGATTGATTCTGGACTTCCGTATTTAATCTTGAGCTTTATAAACATGTCCGCAAGTCCCATTATTCCGAGACCGATTTGTCTCAAGTTGTGTGCAAGTTCTCTTTGTTCCTTGATTGGGTGGAGATTTTCATTTTCGTCCAAAACGCCGTTTAAATAAAATACGCCTTCACGAACCAAGTGTGCAAATGCTTCGAAATCGAATCTGCCGTAATCGGTGAACGGATCTCGTACAAATGCCCCGAGATTGATTGAGCTCAAGTTGCATGAGCCCCAAGCAGGAAGCGGTTCTTCAGCGCACGGATTAACTCCCGCATATGAGAAATTTTCATCTGCACTCATTATGTGCCACGAATTTATTCTGTCCCAATAAAGAATTCCCGGTTCCGCCATATTCCAATTGTTCTTTGCAAGAGTGTTCCACAAATCCCTTGCTCGAACTTCTTTTCTGATTTCTTCGCCGCTCGATTCCACGTCGAAACGAAGAGTGTAATTTGTATCTTCCTTGACAGCCTTTAAAAATTCATCGTTTACATTGACGCTGATATTTGCCGAGTTTACTTTCGACAAATCGTTTTTTACGTCGATGAATTCCATAATGTCAGGGTGCGACACGTCCATATTTATCATAAGCGCACCGCGTCTTCCGCGCATGCCGATAAGACCCGTTGTGAGTGCAAATAAGTCCATAAATGAAACTGCACCCGTCGTTGTTGAAGCCGCATTGTTTACCCTTGCACCCTTCGGTCTCAATTTTGAGATATTGATTCCGCAGCCGCCGCCGTATGAATAAGTTCTTGCAAGTCTCTTTGCGGTGTCAAAAATCGACTCGATATTGTCTTCAACTTTCGGCATAACATAACAATTCGAAAGCGTGACCTTTTTGCCCTTTTTGTCAAGGCCGCGACCCGCCAAAATTCTTCCCGCCGGCATAAACTTCTTGTCCTTTATGGCCTTTCCTATAACATCGTTGTCGCCGCTCACTCTCTTAATAAAGCCCTCGAAATTTTCTCCGTCATAGCGATATTTCTTGTCGTAAATATCCCTTTGTAGATTCGTCATCGCCCAGCCTTCTTCTCTCAGTCTCGTGCGTTCTTCTCTGTACAAAATGTACTTCTTTGCAGCTTCCGGCGCTCTTTTCATGAGTTCGAACTCAACGAGGTCTTGAATTTCTTCAATCGAAACTTTGTCGCTGTCCTTATACTTTTCATGAACCGCCTCTCCGACTTCCTTCGCAGCAGTTTCATCAATTCCCTTTTCAGTTTCTTTCATCGCCTTCTCAACCGCGATGACAATTTTTTGCGTTTCAAAATCGACTTCTCTTCCGTCGCGCTTAATTACTTGTACCATTTATTTCTCCTTGTTTAATAGTTATATAAAACCACATATAGTGGTGAAAATAGTTTTTTCATTTAATTACACTATATATCATATCAGATACAACTATAAAAAACAACATAAATCCAATCGAAATTCTATTACAGTTACTTAACAAGTGCAAAATATTTATGAGATTAATTTATTTAAACACGATATTATCGAAGTTATAAACTTTTGAGGACGAAAAAAATAATTTTTTTTGCGCAAACAAAAAACACCCAAAATTTCTTTTGAGTGTTTCATAATCTAAATTATATTTTAATATCGACCCATTTTCCGGTTTTAAATCGAAGGCTCATCATTACATATCTCGAGAACTGATCCGAAAGTATTCCGATCCAAATTCCCGTGAGTCCAAGATGAAATCCGTTTACAAGTACATAGGTCACGACCGTTCTTATAATCGAGACGCTCACAATCGATGCCATCAATGTGTATTTTACGTCGCCCCCCGCTCTCAAACAACCGCCGTAGATGATTTGAGAGATTTGAAGGATGACAATGACCGTTATAAATCTTGTGATTAATACACCGTATTCGATGATTTCCGGCTCAGCGTTTGCGTCGAAGAAGAGTTTGAAAATGTGTTTTCCGAACACAAACAGAATTACCGAAAGGCAGATTGAAATCGCAAGTCCGATTCTTTGGCAGACTTGTCCGTATGTTTTCGCGTCTTCTTTTCGTCCTGCGCCCAAGCTTTGTCCCGCAAGGCTCACCGCCGCAACTTGCATTCCGTCGGCAAATGCGAATCCAAGACTCAGTACTTGCATTCCCACGTTGTGTGCAGCAAACTGTGCTGTGCCGAGTCCCGCCGCAAGAAGTGCAGTCGTTAAAAATCCGATTCTCATCGCAATGTTTTCAACAAACATATTGAGTCCGAGTTTCGCAATGCTTATCGCCTCTTCAACTCTCGGTTTTATCTTTCTTGCAAAAATATATCTTATATCGACATAGCTGTGCGGTTTAAAAAGCGATCTTATACTCATTATGCTTGCAACCGCCGTTCCGATTATCGTTGCAATTGCGGCTCCCTTTACTCCAAGTTTCGGAAATCCCAAGTTGCCCCCTATCAAAAGATAGTTGAAAGTCATATTCACAATGCTTGAGACAAAGTTTGTCGTGAATGCAATTTGAGTGTTCCCACTTCCTCTTTGCGCCGCATTTATAATCATGCTGATTACATTAAAAATTACGAATCCCATTATTATTCTGAAATATTCGTTTGCCAAGACGTGTGTGTCGGAATTACTTCCCGCCCATCTCAAAATCGTTTCGGAATATTTTACGAATACAAATGAGATTATCGCAGTCAAGACTACGGCAATTGCAAATGCGGTAACTAAAACGGCATTCGCCGAATTTTTGTCCTCCTCACCTTTTCGCCGTGCGACAAGTGCCGAGACGGCAACGTTTATCGAAAAGAAAAATGACAGTCCGATAAATTTCGGTTGGTTTGTAAGTCCAACCGCCGCAATCGCTTCTTTTCCCAAACTCGAGACCATGAATGTGTCTATGAGTCCCGTAAGCGTTATAAAAAAACTTTCTAAAACCGATGGCCACGCCACTTTCATAGCTCTAGAATAAAAACTTTTCTTCTCCAATTAATCATCTCCATATAAAAATAAATAGCACCGCAAAGGTAAAAAAAATTAATAAACATAAGTGCTATCATTTAAATTATACATTAATATTTAATCCATTGCAAATAAAGAGCAAATTTTAAGTGCTATTTATCATAAGGTTTAATTTAAATTATTATTCAATTTAAAAATTAATTTAATTATAAAAACAAGAATCAAACTTTTTCCTGAAATATTCAAAATATGATAAATATTATTTATGTATATTTTTTAATTATAACTAAATTACTCTATATAAAAAATGAGCCTTGTAAAGACTCATTTTTACTATATTCTTGCATCAATCCGATTTCTCATATCATAATCACCTTTTTCAGCATACCGTCTTATAAAATATGCTATTACTGAAAAAGCGAGTGATATGAAGACAAATTTAAAATTATATATTCCTTGAAATGTGTTCAAATTGTGTACATCAGGTATATTGGAAAGTCCAATCAAATCAAAAATAGAAAGAGTTGCAAAATAAATCTGTAAAATAACAGAGACTCCAAAAAGAATCTGTAGATACGATTTTATTTTCCTTCTAATCGAAAAATAAAAATTAAAAAAGTCGTAAATTCCCAAATATCCAAACCAAATTGCATGAAGCCCAATAATCACTTTCAACAAACTCATTGTACTTTCAAGTTTTTTAGGTGAATTTTCGTATAGTTTCATCATAAATCCCGAACCCATAAAAATACTCACACTTAGAAGCACTACAACAGTCCAAAGTATTCTTCCAAACCTACCTCTCTTTTCAAAATAATCAAATTTTCGATACATAATTTTCCTCCTTTGCATTGTGAAATTCTACTATTAATTGTTCCAAATATTTTTCATCATATTGACAACTCGTTTCTCTTTTTTCATATCTCTCCCTTGGGCACCCCCCCATACAAA
>NZ_JAXFOB010000036.1:0-3254 GCF_034180565.1 Ezakiella sp.
CTTAAGGTCGACGTTGTATCCATTTTAAAAGATTTGGGCATATCCGACAATTTTTTTCAACTTATAGGGAGATTGAATAATGAAAGTTTATATATTGACGGCAAACACTTTAAGTGATGAATACGACGGTTGGGGTTGCGAGATTACACTTTTCGGGGTGTATGACAGCTTAGAAAAAGCAGAAAAAGCGAAGAAAAAATTGAAATATCCGTTGCCGAAAATAAACGAAGTGGAACTCAACAAAAAAGCAGACGTTTATTTAGGCGGATATATTGAGTGATTGAGAGGGAAATATGGGAAAGGTGGAATTGAATATAAACGAATTGACCGCAGTTAAGACGGTTCTTAAACATTTCATTGACTTTTACAAAGACGGCTCGATTGAAATCGAGAGTCCGTCTGATGATATAAGCAAGAGGGAGTTTTTGGGCTCGGCTATAAGTGCTTATATGAAAATATTTTATTCACTCAATATGTGGGAAACAGAAGACGAAACAGAAAACAAGAAAGGGGAATAATATGGAAAAAGCTTTAAAGAAGCTAATAACAAAGATAAGAAAAGCATTTAAGAAACTAATAATCACTATTAGGCAAGCTTTATGCAAGCATAAAGAAACGGAAAAAGTAGTAGAAAATTCAGTATTTAAAAGAATAAGCGGCGAAACCGTTTACGTTCGTTGTAAAAAGTGCGGAAAAATTTTAGACAGTATCAATTACGAATACGAGGGTTTAGGCTACAAATAAAGGCGACAGAAAATGAAATATATTATAGAACGAAAAGGTGGTTGGTACGTTACATCTTATTCAAAAGATAAAGAGAATGAGCAAAACATATCTTCATCAAGAGCGTTATCTCGTGCGTTGAGATTTTCTGAAAAAGAAGACGCAAAAGCAATGGCGGTATTAGTTAACGGAAAAGTAATAGAGGTGAAAGAATGAGAATTTTTATAGTAATGGACACAACAGAAAATACTGGTCGAGAGTCAATTATTGGTGTTTTTGAGTCATTAGCAAAAGCAAAAACTGCACTTGCTGATTATGTATTAAATACAGAAAATGACACAATAGAGCCTGCTTATGTGGATATTGTTAGATTTGAGGTGGAAGAATGAAAGTTAGAAGATTGTATGAATTAATAAATAGATATAGTAGAAGTCTTGATGACGAGATTTCATTTTATGACAGCAATGACAATGAATTAAAATTAGCTGACATAGATGGAGATGATGGACAAATTCTTATTGTATTTGAACAAGCAGGAGATATTGAATGAAAAGATTAAAGATGATTAATCGTTAGAAAGGGGAATAATATGGGTTTTAAAGAATTACAAGAAAAGGTATTAGAATGGGCGGATAGCCACGACCTATTGCACGAAGAAAACGCGGACAAACAGTTTATGAAGTTTATCGAGGAAGTGTTCGAGTTTAAGACGGAATTTGATTATTTAGAGAGGATAGGGCAAGACCCGTCAGAGTGTTATTCTGATTATGAGCAGATAGAAACTCAAGAAAATATGCAACTTGAAATGGGCGATGTTTTCGTAACACTTATAATCTTATGCAAGCAACTCGGCATAGAGCCACAAAGGTGCTTAGAACTTGCATACGAAAAGATTAAGGACAGGCAAGGAAAGACGATTGACGGTACTTTCGTGAAAGAGGAAGATTTATAATGATGAAAATTATAGAAAAAGATAGAGGAAGTGTAGAATTTGTAGAGCCGATGAATCCAATGTTTCAACAAATGTTTGGTAGAAATACAAGTGTTTTAGAACTGAGATTCTTGCCGTTTTTGATGTATAGCTTAACAGACCAATATATGGAAAGAGAGAAAATTAGAAGCGGTGAAAGAGAACTTTTAAACGAATATCAATCTAAGGGATTTATCGTAAAAGATGGCATAAGTATCGGATGCACAAAAGAGTTTTGGAATTTCATATCTTCGGTAGTGTATGACTCTTATGTACAAGAGTTGAGTAAAGCGGAAGATTTAGATGAGAGATAGCAACTTAGATTTAACACAGTTCGGTTATATGAGAAAAGGCTTTACTCGATGTTTAAGAGCGTTAAAAGATTCCACTGAAACAATAGAAATTGCAGAAAGCAACGGAAGTAGGCGTTATAAGTTATTAAAAGCAATTATTGATATGTGCTTAGATGACCCGAACTATGTTGTCGATAAAGGAAATATAAAACCGTTTAAATATAAATTTAAAGACGGAGAGTTGATATTTTCGGAGATTTTAGATGATTAACGCAAAAGAAAAAGTCGATTCACTCGTTAAAAGCGGTCAGCTCAGATTGACTGTTATCGACGAGGAACTTATGCAGATTGAGAGTTACGAAGATGACGACACAATCGTTCGGATTTACACAGACCCCGAAGCAACGGCAGAAGATATTTTAAGAGCGATTGAGTTGGGGCGAAACACGAAAGAGTGCGTTCATAGAAGATAACATCAACAGTATTTACGGTTTAAAGCTTATATACGGCGTTTGATTTGAAAACACCTTTAACTATATGGCTTTTACATTTAAACGCCGTGTATGGGCGATAAAGGCGAAATAAAGAGGGAATGGAGAACGGTTATGACGGTACAAAAACAGATTGACGAATACAAAGAGATTGTAAAGATTATGAAAACGTGTGCGGACACAAAAAATCTTTATGAGGTCTTTACGGATTTTATAAAGCTTATGGCTTACGACATCAGTTCGGTTGTAGATTTAAGCACGAAAGACGAGAGAGATAAAAATTATCAAGATATAGCAAAGAAATACACAGCGGAGCAATTAAACAGTTGTGCGGAGATTATGGCACTTGTTACATCGGCACTTGAAAAGAAAAGGGAAGACGTTTTCGGGCGAATATATATGGAACTTGGTTTTGGCGACAAGTTAAAGGCACAAGAATTTACACCGACAGGAATATCAAATTTAATGGCAAGGCTTGCACTCGATAAAGAAAGCGTAGAAAATGCACTCAAAAAAGAGGGGTTTGTAATGGTTGAAGATTCAAGTTGCGGCGGTGGCAGCACCTTAATTCAAGCGGTTGAAACACTTACTGAAATGGGTGTCAATCCGAACGGTCAAATGCTTGTATTTGCGAATGATTTGGACTTTACGTCGGTTGCAATGTGTTATATACAGTTATCTCTTTTAGGAGTTCCCGCCGTTATAAAACATCAAGACACTTTAACGCTCGAAACATACAGCACGTGGTACACCCCGTTTTTCGTTTTGGGCGGTTGG